>NZ_QWGO01000032.1:225-2327 GCF_003435535.1 Desulfotomaculum sp. OF05-3
AAGATGGTACTGGAAGGTCTTTCGGAAGCACTTCATGTATCGATTGAATGGCTCAAAGGGGAAACCGATGAATATGAAACTGATATTACGGATAAGAAAGAATTGCAGATTCGTGATGCGATGGGCGACATTCTCAAACAGTTTCCTCTTGACCTCAATAAAACAGAAGACGCTTTTTCTAAAGACTTACTGCTGTTAATGTTAAAGCAATATGAACTGTTTCTGGATTCGTTTCAGTTCGCCTGTAAAAATTACAAAGGCAGTACCAAAGATGCGGACATTGCCAAAGTAATGGGATTTGAATCGAAAGATGAATATAATGAGATTATGTTTCTCAGGGAGATCACACATACTGTCAACGCATTTAATGATATGGCAGATGTTGTAAGGCTCTATTCAAAGAAACCGGAAGCGGCAGAACAAAGGCTTGCAAATCTTTTATCCGAAGTTATGTATGACGATTCTGAATCGGTATAGTAAGATAATCGGAGTTATGATACAATGAGCGCAAGCGAGTCAAGCTGTTTACAGATTTGACGAGCGGCGAATTGGCTTATGGACTTGTCCATAAGATGCCTACACGCAAGAAGCATTTCAGCAGTTCCGATTGTCTGATATCGAAAGGAGACATACGATTATGGCAAAAGGATCTGTTAGAAAAAAAGGAAAAAAATGGTACTATCGTTTCTATGTAGAAGATGCAAGCGGTAAAATGGTTCAGAAAGAATACGCCGGAACCGAAAGTAAAAGTGAGACGGAAAAGCTTCTCCGCAAGGCACTGGAAGACTACGAAGATAAGAAGTTTGTTGCAAAGGCAGATAATCTTACCGTAGGGAAACTTCTGGATATGTGGGCAGAAGAAGAACTGAAAACTGGGACACTCAGCAACGGTACAGTGGAAAATTATCTTGGTGCAATCCGATGTATCAAAAAACACCCGATTGCAGACCGCAAACTGAAAACAGTTACTGCCGAACATTTACAGGCATTTCTTGATCTGCTTACATTCGGTGGTGAGTTTCCAGACGGGAAAGTAAAAAAGGGATACAGCAAAGATTATATCCATTCTTTTTCCGCAGTGTTACAGCAGTCATTCCGTTTTGCAGTATTTCCAAAACAGTTAATCAGTTTCAATCCGATGCAGTATATTAAGCTGAAAAAGCAGGCAGAGGAAGTTGACCTCTTTTCCGATGATGAAGTGGAAGAAGGTACACAGCCGATTTCACATGAGGATTATGAACGGCTTATCCAATATCTGGAAAAGAAAAATCCACCTGCTATTCTTCCGATTCAAATTGCGTATTATGCCGGGCTCCGTATCGGGGAAACCTGTGGTCTTACATGGCAGGACATTAACCTTGAGGAACAATGCCTGACCATAAAACGCAGTATCCGCTACGACGGCATGAAACACAAAAATATTATCGGACCAACGAAACGGAAAAAAGTAAGGATTGTTGATTTTGGAGATACGCTGACTGAAATACTGAAAGCTGCCAGAAAAGAACAGCTCAAAAACCGGATGCAGTATGGCGAATTATATCACCGCAATTACTACAAAGAAGTGCATGTGAAAAACAGGGTATATTATGAATACTATCATCTTGACGGAACACAGGAAGTCCCGACAGATTACAAAGAAATCTCCTTTGTCTGCCTGCGACCAGATGGCTCTTTGGAACTGCCGAGTACACTCAGCATTGTATGCAGATCAGTGGCAAAGAAGCTGGAAGGATTTGAAGATTTCCATTTTCACCAGTTGCGTCACACTTATACCAGCAATCTGCTTTCCAATGGAGCTGCACCGAAAGATGTACAGGAACTGTTAGGACACTCTGATGTCAGTACCACAATGAATATTTACGCTCACTCAACAAGAAAAGCAAAACGGGATTCCGCAAGACTTCTTGATAAAGTAGCGAGCAATGCTTAACTAAAAATTTCCCTTATTTCCCTTGCGGATTCCGCATAAGGGCAAAAATAAGGGAAAATACATATCATTTCACTATTTAATGGGCTGAAAAGCCTGTAAAATAAGGAAAGTTCAGGAAATCTCTCCACAAATTTCGATTTATCTTGGCGTTCCGTCATCATTAAAATTC
>NZ_QWGO01000032.1:2337-31904 GCF_003435535.1 Desulfotomaculum sp. OF05-3
TCGATTTATCTTGGCGTTCCGTCATCATTAAAATTCTTTCTCAAAGCTTTTTCTGTCGGATAAACTGATACAATCAAAATAATACATTGAATTGTTACAAGGATTCCCCCTGCAACCCCAATCGTATTTTCATCACTATGGTATAACGGAATATGTATCAAAGCAGATGGTAGGATCATTACCCATCCTATTTTCCACCAAATTTTTCCACAATAGTCATGGGCAAATTTCCATGTATCCATATTTTTCATCGAACGAGTGGTTCTGTAGCCTAACATACCGTTTATATGTTTTGGACAATGTTTCCACATCATTCTTCCTACAATAACCATAACAATGGGAATTATCATATCACATATTAACATAAACCACCAAAAGCACATAAAATTCACCTCCATGACTCCCGATTATACTCTTTCGCCTGTCTATCTTCTTAAGCCTTCATTTCCTACATATTCACAAAGCTTGAAGTATCTTCGGTTACACCCGTGATCTTTACACGATCCGCTTCCACATGACAACTGTAACAGACAACCTGAACACCTGCCTTTGCAGCCTCCACAAGTGCCTTTTTAAACTCCGTCTGTGCCGCCTCATTCGGCAGCACCCGATGAATTCCATTCATCTGAATCACAAAGGCGATTGCTGTATGGCAGCCTTCCTTTGCAGCCTTTGTCAGCTCGTGTAAATGTTTTACCCCCCGCTCCGTTGGTGCGTCCGGAAACAATCCGATGCCCGGATGCAGATCATCCGCCAGCGTACAGCCCTTCACTTCCGTCAGAAATTTTTCTCCATTTTTTTCCATGTAAAAATCAATTCTGGAGTCTCCGTAAGTGTGTTCTGCCTTCACAAGATCATAATTCAGGCTCATATACAGCTGCTTCATCAGAGCATTCGGTGCCAGACTGTCAATATTCACCCATTTTAGCTTTGGCTTGTATACAGAGATCAGATCGTATGCCGTTTTTCGATTCATATTCAACGTCTTCTGCAGCGTCACCTTCGCTTTCGGCACCAGAAGCTCCCGCAAACGCCCCGTATTTTTCACATGAACCAGCTCTGTCTCCCCATCGATCAAAACCTCCGCTGTGAAACGGTTGATCCTGCGGACGAAGCTGCCTGCAACGGTATTCTCATAAATAATTGTCGGTTTCTGTTTCATCATATCTCATCCTCTTGCCTGCAAAAGCATTCATCCTCATGCGACCAGATCACGCCGACGGCCTGCAGGTAGGCATAAACCACCGTGGTTCCCACAAATTTCATGCCATGCTTCTTTAAGTCTTTGGAAATTGCATCCGATAATTCCGAACTTGTTTTCCCGGTTTCCCGGATCACGCTGCCCTCCGTCCAATGCCAGAGATACTCTGAAAAGCTGCCATATTCCTTCTGGATTTCACGGAATGCCTGTGCATTGGTAACGGCAGCCTGTATTTTCAGGCGGTTACGTATGATGCCGGGATCATTCCGCAAGGCTTCCAGCTTTTCCTCCTTGTAGACGCAAACCTTTTCAACATCGAAGCCGTCAAAGGCTTCGCGAAACGCATCCCGCTTATTCAGGACACATTCCCAGGACAGTCCTGCCTGAAAGCACTCCAGGATCAGCATTTCAAAAAGCTTCCGGTCATCATGCACCGGAACGCCCCATTCCTCATCGTGATAACGGATGTACCGTTCGTTTTTTGGATTTGCCCAGCAGCACCGCATTTTTCCGTCTGCCCAATTCATTCGCATCTCACCTTCCTACTTTTCAAGTGGTACCATTCCAGTATGAAATTTCCGATCCATTTTTCAGAACCACTATACAATGATCAGTATCTCTGTCTTCTTTTTATCACTCTTCCGCGCGCTCAATAACAAGCCCTGTTTCTTCCAGAAGAAAGATGTATAAATACCATTATATTGCACAAAAGCAACGTATTATGTTGAAAAATATTATAGCAAAAGAAAGTACGTTTAACAAGAGCTCTCCGATTACGCGTTGGCCCCGTAGACGCGCTTTGGTTGTCCTTGTGGGGCTGCCTACTGTTCGTTTTGACTTTTTCAGTGCTCTATGCAGCCTGATGGGGGTAAAAAACGCCCCGTTGTTTTTCCAACGAGGCATCGAAGATGTTTCTATTCTGTTTTCTGTAAACTGTTATTCATTTCTCTCCTGGTGACCATTTGAGTCACGGCCAATGTATCAAAAATCATTCCAAGCTCATCTCGGCAAATCAGACAAACCGTATAATCAATGATGTCACTGATCACCCGACTTTCTGTGCAGACTTTGCCAACACGAAGCGGCATGATTCTTGTAATTACCATAATACTATCGAGCAGATATTATCCACTTTTTGAGGAAGTCGGAACTGAGTTTGTGATTCGGACTGGGAATATTTTATATATGCAGGGAGACCGTTCATCCAATTTGTATCTCGTGAAATCCGGGCGGGTACGGATGTTCTACATTGGCGAAAACGGGAAAGTGGTTACTTACCGAATCATTGGCGAAGGGGCAATTGATCGGTGAAGCCGCTTTTTTGAGCCATTTGCAGCAAGCAACCATTTCAGCAGTAACGGATACAACTCTCATCACCTGCTCGATTCAAGCGCTGTATCCACATATCTGTCGCCACCGCGAACTGAACCGGCTTATCTTTGAACTGTTGTCGGAAAACTATACACAGCTTTGCAAGAAACGCTTTGCTGTCAATTTCATCCACCAGCAACATTTCTTTTTCCCCCTGATACGGAAGCTCACTGATTGCCTCTGGCATAAATTCCAAAGCGGATCTTGTTTTCTTTACAAGCAACCGGTCATCATATATCCCGCCGACAATTTTACCGCGATAATAGAGGATAAATTCCCCCCATCATCGACCGGTAAGAAACCGCTTCCAAATCTGATAGCTGTTCTAAAATGAAATGAAGATACTCTTTACTGGATGCCATTATTTCTCCTGTTCAAAACAGCTGTCCCGGCAGCTTCTGCTTTTCTTTTGCTGGAAAAGTAGCTTCAAACTGTTCAAACCCCTCCGGATCTTTCTCACAGACAAAATACCCATCGGGGTCTTTGTAAGTGCCTGAGACACCGTCCAGAAATCCGGGTTTCAGTTCTTTGATGAGGAAATAGTCCGCCTCCGGGTCATCGGCATAGCGCACGCCCTTAGTTTTGGCCGGAACAAAGCCAGACTTGCCGTAAAAGTCAATATTGCCGGTAATGGCAAGCGCCCCTGCTCCCATCTCCATAGCTTTTTCCATGGAATAGTCGAGCAGCTGCTTTCCATAGCCCTGCCGCTTGTATGCGGGTGCGATGCCGATGGGACCGAAGGTCATGATCGGTAGGGTTCGCCCGTCATCACACTCGATTTCTGACCGCACATAGATGACCTGCCCGATCAGCTCACCGCCCAGTTCCATCACAAAATCCAGTTCCGAAACAAATGCCGGGTCATTCCGATAACAGTGCAGCACATAGTGCTCCATGCAGCCCGGGCGGTAGACATTCCAGAATGACTCACGGGTCAGGTTTTCGACAGCTCTGTAATCTTCTTTTGTTTCCAGACGAATAATAATATTCTTAATTGCATCCATAGTAGATCCTCCTTTGGTGGTGTAAACAATTGCCTCCATAGCAGCCTTCCTTTCAAAAAAGGACGCAGCGCATGATCGTTTTGCGATCAGCACTGCGTCTTTGCGTCTGGCTGTTTGGTTTCAATGATAAAATTTTTTGCATTGATAATACTCTCATGCCTGCATTTAGGACAAAACAGAGGAAAAGTTACTAATTCCGTTTTCCGCAATATCTGCAAGCGCGTCTTGGCACCGCACCACGGACATAAGACCCAGCGTTTTTCTTCTTCTCCATCTTTCATGTTGTTCATTCCTTCTTTCTGTAATCAGACTCAGCTTTGGCAATAAAGTGATCAATATGTGTCGCCAACAAAGAAGAAACCGCTTCTTTTTCCTCTGCACCGTCGTAGACACTATATAAAAGATACATCGGCCCATAGAACTCCAGCGCCAGCTGCATAGCGTCCTCATCTGAATCTGCCAGCTTGCGGAAGATGGCCGCCATGTACTCCAAAGGGCCTCCCGCGAGATAATCGTGGTGAAGCTGTGCAAGCTTAGGATCACGGTATTGCTCCAGCGTCAGCATTTTACGGAAATTGGAGGCGAACGGTTCCTTCGTCCAATGATCAAACTGGGCAAGGCTGTATGTGCGAATTTTTTTAATTGGCGTATGCAGATATGCTTCCGCAAAGCCGTCTGGTTCCGTTTCCGGCATTTCATACGCCTCAGCGCGCTCATAATCCATCCTGTTCATTCGCTCCACGATCTTATCCAGGATTTCCTGTTTGCCGGCATAGTGCTTATATAAGGCAGCTTTCGTAAATCCCAACTGCCCTGCAATATCATTCATAGACGTCCCCAGATAACCGTTCTGCGCAAACAATTCCAGCGCGATTCTCAAAATCCGTTCCTTTGTCCCCTCCGCCATAATTATCTCCTTCATCAAAGTAACCATTCGGTAACTTTATTATAGTTACCGAATGGTTACTTGTCAAGAGTTAATAAATAAAAGATTGAAGTCAAATGGTAATTTCAATTTGATTGCCTTCGATTGCAATAATACAACTTTCATAGTAACCATCTCCGGTTGTCCTGGGACCGCTGACCACTTCATATCCGTCAGTTTTCAGTTCAGCGGTCAACGCATCTACTTTTTCTTTGCTGCCTACGCTGAATGCAATGTGCGCATACCCAGTGCGGGCAAATTCCTTTGAAAAATCAAGCATTTCCGGATTGTTCATAATTTCAAGCCGTGCCCCATCGCCAAACGACAGAAAATAAGAGCGGAAACCTGTTTTCAGATTATGGTAGCCTTCGTTTGATTTTGCGCCCAGATACTTCACAAAGAAACTGCGAGCTGTTTCCAGATCTTTTACATATAAAGCAATGTGTTCTATTTTCATAACTCACCTCCACAACGTCCGAACATATACCTCATTTAATTGATAAACGCTTTCAACCGTACCACGGATTCGATTTTCGCCTACAACCATGAGGATGGAACTATCCGCAAGAATCTTTATATGCCGATATAAGCTTGCGCTTGGAATATCCGGCAGTGCTTTTCTGATTTCCTTAACTGTGCCAGTTTCATGAAGCAAAAAATACTGAAAAATCCTCTGACGAGCAGGGTTCATTGCAATCTCTGCCAATTCCATATGATACTCTCCTCTTCATCATTCTCTAAATATATTAGATTATCATTTATGATAATATCAAGAGGAACATTTATTTTTATGAAAGCAATGTGAAACAAGAAACTGGCAATGCTTTCTGTGCAGCCCCTGCCAACATAAGGCAGAATCGAATTGAGAATGATTTGCTCATCTTGACATTATCCCGAACAGGAACGCACAGCGAAAAAAGTCTGTATTTCGTTTCAGTACATCCGATGCAGAAACAGCAGAAACCTGATATACGCTTTCCTCAAGATGCTTACGCAAAAACACATAACTATGTTTCGGCAGGTTCAATTGAACCTTTTATTTGACTCAGTTTTTCATAGATTCTTTGACACTACCATCACACACGCTCAAATGATAGATATCTCGTCCCCTGAAAAGTAAGTTTCCCAATGTCTCCTTCCGCCAGCATTCCATATTCCCTACCGGAAACCTGCAGTTCCATCCGATCACCGCTCTCCACCTGAAATGTTACATAGTAACTGGTACTCGAGGTCGTATGATACCCATGCGCACCAGATGGATCACCTCCATTTGGGTGGCTGTGATGCGATACGTTTTCTCGTTTTGCAACTACAGTTGCGCTCACCGACAAACGCGGTGACTGATTGTTTTTATGCCATGTTCCGATTCCTGCTACAAACTGGAGGATGATCATGCCGAAAACCATTACGAAGATAATTGGAAACATAAACTCAAACAGCATAAACATATGACTCACCCCTTCTTCATCTTTCGCTTTATGATTACTCTAAGCGCGAAACATACGATGATCACCGCAAAAGAAGCGACGCAATACAGTAACGCTTCCGTATACCACGGTGCAGAATTCGGTTCGTATAGCTTCGGAAAGCGCTTATACTCATAGAAATCCATACCCGTTTTAATCACAATCACGTAGAAACTCGCATAGATAATATATTTTAATAAATCGTAGAATTTATTCATACCATCGCCTCCGCGATATACTGTTTTGTCCTTTTGGCATCGACAAATTGGAAGTTTTCTCACATCAACAGTTTGTCTAGTTCGCAAAGAAGCTTACTTTTCAGTTCTTCAAGTTCCTCAGCGCTTGGTCTGTTATCATCAGCGTACATCTTATCCCTCGGGTACCACCAAACAGGTCCTCTGCCGTTGTTTCCATAGTTCTCTATATCGCCGGTCATCCTCGGAAATAAATGCCAGTGAATATGTGCTCCGCCATCCCCGTTTCCCAAACATTCATAATTCATTTTTTGTGCTCCGAAAGCTTTTTTTACGGCTTCAGAAACAAGTGTCATTTCATATAAATGCTTTGCTCTTACTTCTGCATCAAGATCAAATAATTCAACAACATGGGTCTTATATAGAAACAAAGTATACCCTTTAAAATGCTGATAATCCCCAATCACCACATATCCTGTTTCAAGTTCTTTTACAAAAAATGGGTTGTTGCCAACTCTAGTTTCTTTAATCCTGTCACATACAAAACACATAAATATTCTCCTCCACAAATTCCGAATTGTCGTTCCCAGTATACCATGCCTTCTCCCCGCAGGAAAGCATGGCGAAAACCAAAAATGTCCCCGGAGAGCTTGTGCGTATGTTTTTTCAGCGTTTCCGATCTAAATTTCTCAGAACAGAATATCCTCCGGCTTGAACTTATCTTTTTCGGTAATGGGGCGGATCACCTTGCAGGGCACCCCCGCAGCGATGACACCGGCGGGAATGTCATGGGTGACGACGCTTCCCGCCCCGATAACCGAGCCTGCCCCGATGGTAACGCCGCCGCAGACGGTGGAATTTGCACCGATCCAGACGTTTTCCTCCAGCGTAATAGGTGCTGAGGTGCCAATGCCATGGCTGCGCTGCTCCGGGTCGATGGCATGACCGGAGCAGGCAAGGCATACGCCGGGGGCAATAAAGGCACCTGCTCCGATGTTTACCGGAGAGGTATCCAGAATGACACAGTTATAGTTGATGACCGCCAAGCCATGAGTATGGATGTTGAAGCCATAGTCACAGTGGAAGTCCGGCTGAATGCCGGTCATGGGAGAGCAGGTGCCCAGCAGGGTCTGCAGGATGCTGCGCCGCTTTTCCTGTTCGTTGGGAGCGGTGCGGTTGTACTCCCAGCACAGTTGCTTTGCACGGTTCTGTTCCTCCGTGGGGGTGTTTTCATAGCCGCTGACGTAGGCGGCAGGGCGTTTCATAATATCAAGAGCGTTCATCGTGTTTGTCCTTTCCATACAGTGTTTTCTCAAGGATTATACCACATTCTCTGTCTGTGTGTAATAGGACGCTTTTCCCGCCTTCATTTGTTTGTCCGCTTGCAGGACTACCTACGGTTCGCTTTGGTTTTTTCAGTGCTCTGTGCAGCCTGATTGAGGCAAAAAAATACCCCGTTGTTTTCCCAACGAGGCATCAACGACGATCATCTCAGCAAATCAGACAAGCTTCTGCTCATATGCTTTACTCAATCGAAATTCCTCTCTGCGAGAATCCAAAATCCGTATCACAGAAATCTGCTCATCGAATCCTTTCCGTAAGTATCGCTCCTCGAATCGTTTAGCACTTCTGCAACGGATAACACGTTCTTCCAACAATTCTTCTCTGTTGAAAATCAGAAGATCATTATCAACCAGTATGTCGATAATAGCTTCTTCTCACATATACACGCCTTGTATTTTGCTAATTCCATTCTGCTGCCTCCTTAATTGATCGAAGCAGCCAAGCTTTTCTTCAGGCGCATATACGCTTCATATGCTGGCGTTGTTCCCTCAAGGAAGCCGCTCTGGTAAGCATCACTCTTTTTAATATCATTACGTTTTAATATATAGCTCAAATTTTCTGCTGTAATGCCATTACGGTTTCTAACGATACAAATTCCGTCATTTCGGTCATATTCGTCCAGCAGTTCCGGATAATGCGTAGTGAAAATAAGCGTTCCGCCATTTTTGTTCAGTCGGCTGTCCATAAAGAAGCGCACTAAGGTCGTTACGATTTCCTTGTTGAAATGATTCTCTATTTCATCTACCAGAAGATAACCACCTGAATGAAGAACTTCCTTTACCATCGAGAATGTAATAATGCCCTTAATCGTACCAGAGGACAGATACTGCTCAAGGTCTGCCGCATTATTCAGGATAATCTCTTCTTCATCCTTAAACTTCAAGTGGATAAATGTTTTTCCCTCTGTCTGTTCAAAGCACAATTTCTCAATGGTTGGATCGAGAAATGCAATTACCTCCAATGGAATATCTTCGGTAAATGGAAGCACATTCACATTCGTATAGGAAAGCAGGCTGAATATTTCCACTGTATCATTCGCTTTTTTATTATGTGCAATGACAAAGCTGACATCATCAGAAAGGTATGCTTCATCGCTATTGCGCTGCTCTACAGGCTTCATTCCTGTAAAATCTGTCAGATACTTTTTCGACTTAACGGTTGCAATTGGTTTTTCCCAAAGGCTTTCAGACAGAATCGAATACATATATTCCCCTGTTTTCGACTTCTTTGCTGCAATTACAGTTTCCAAGCAGCAGACGTAGCTGCGCTTATCATAAAAATATGTGCGGATTGTAGCATTCTTCGCTCCGCCAAGAATGCTTTTTGCCTCCACATGATTGATGGGCTCATTTTTCACAATATTTAAGGCCAAGCTAATGACCTTTAATACCGAGGTCTTGCCAGATGCGTTAATTCCAATGAAAGCACAGGCAGAGTGGAGATAGTAGTTATCCGTCAAACGGTAAAGACTATCTTTGTCCTCTTCGCAAACACGTTGCTGCGTATAAAAGCAAATATCCAAGTCTTTTTTGAATAATGGGAGTCCTTGTGCGGTGATACGGAGTATTTTCATAGGTATTCCTCCTATAAAAACAGTTTTTTCGTTTTTATTTTCTTGTAATCTTATTATACGCCGCAAGTCAGAAAATATCAACGGATTTTCCGTTTTTATTTTCTAAATTGTTTTTGACACTAAAAAGTATCCGTTCCATGCGGCGAAAGCCGTAATCAATGATACATTACCGTCCGTATCGAATAAACAAGAAACAGGGCACGGAATTCCAATGTCCTGTTTCTTATCTTTTTTGAAAGGAATTTCTTCTCTTAGAAATCACCCTTACACCTTGTCCTGAATCAAAAGGCTATTTTCCAGAACATTGCTCATCACTTATCCTCCCAGGGTTGCTCCATCTTCTTCCCATTCTCACATATTTTTCTTGAGCAGGAAATCTGCCACGGCAAGATCCAAAAGTGCCATGCCAGTAGAATCAAACACCGTGATGTCGGTATCGCTTTTACGACCCGCAGCCTTTCCAAGAATGAGATCACCAATCTCTCCACAGATTCGATCTTCAGACAATGTGCCCTGCTTCAAGGGAATCTCAATTTCTCCGGCGTTCCTGCAGTGTTCGAGGTCGTCCACAAAAACAATGGCATCCTCAAAAATTTGGGAATCAATTTCTTCTTTGCCCGCCATATCAGCACCAATGCAGGAAAAATGTGTGCCGGGTTTGACCCATTCTTTTTGAATCAGCGGGGTGTGGGAAGGCGTGATTGTGATGATAATGTCGCTGTCGGATACGGCTTCTTGCAAATCAGAAACTCCTTCGAAGGTTACCGAGGCTGCCTCAATTGCAAAATCGGTTTGCAGCATTGCGCGAATCTTCGACGCAAATGCAGCAGCATGTCCTGCGTTATGCGGATTGGCGATCCGGATCGTTTCCAGCGTAGGAAACACCTTCAGCAACGCAGCAATCTGGAAAGGTGCCTGATTGCCGGTGCCGACGATCAAAGCGTTCTGGGAATTCTTTCTGGCCAGATATTTTGCACCAATGGCTCCTGCCGCACCAGTGCGCATTCCGGTCACAGAGGAGCCGTCCACAAGGCCAAGCGGCATACCGGTTTCCGAGCTGAACACGGCAATCAGACCCACAAGATCCGGCAGGCCTTTTTGCACATTTGCTTCCATGAACGCAACCGTCTTGTGGCCGAAAATATGCTGTTCCGGCAGATAACCGGATTTAATATCCATATCTGCATGGCCGGGGTCGAATTCATAGAAAATGGTAGGCCATACAACGGTTTTGTCTTGACTTTTCAGCTTATAAACATTCTCTGTGCATTGGATCGCATCTTCCATCGAAAGATTTTTTCGAACTTCTTCTGCGGAAATATAGGGAATATTCATCGGGGTTCTCCTTTCTTTTACCGGGTTTTCATTGCAATATACTCGCTGATGGCCTTGAGGCCATCGATCAGATCCTGCTTTCCGTAGGCATAACCGATGCGCATACTGTGCGGCACTTCAAAGCAGTCACCAGGAGTCACAAACGCGCCGGTCTTCTTGTACATTTCTTCGCAGAATTCGTAGGAAGAAATGTCCAGATCATAATAAACCAATGCCGTAGTGCCGGCTTTCGGCTTTACATAGCTGACGTGCGGTTCGCTGCCGACCCAATCGTCCAGAATCTGCAAATTCTCCCGGACGATCTTTCGGCTGCGTTCCAGCAGCTTATCGCGGTGCTTCAGCGCAGCTGCTGCCAGCATTTCATCGAATACACCGCAGCTCACAAGATTATAATCCCGATGAGAAAGGCAGCTCTTTACAACGCTCATATCGTGCGTTGCAATCCAGCCAAGCCGAAGACCAGCCAGAGAAAAAACCTTTGACATACTGCTCACCGAAATGCCCTTTTCATACAGATCCACAATGGAAGGACACCAGCCATCTTCCTGTGAAAGGTGACGATAGACTTCATCGCACAAAATCCAGGCATCTGCGGAACGCGCAATCTCCACGATCTCCCGGAGCATCTGCTCAGACATCAGCGCACCCGTAGGATTGTTAGGGTTATTGATGCAGATCATTTTTGTTTTAGGTGTCACCAAACGGCGCAGTTTTTCTAAGTCCGGCAAATAATTGTTTTCCTTACTCAGATGAAGGATCTGAACATCTGCTCCATAGGATTCCGGGATGGAATAAAGCTGCTGATATGTCGGCATGATACTCACTACACGATCACCGGGAGAGATCAGCGAATAGAATACATGATGGTTTGCTCCGGATGCCCCATGGGTCGGCACAATATTTTCAATGTTCAGCGTTTTGTAAAGGCCGCAGACACCTTTACGGAATTCTGGCAGACCCTCAATATCGCCATAGCTCAGACGGCGTGCGCACAAACGATTCAAAAATTCCGTCTTATCTTCCCCTGTCAGCTCGAATAGCTCGTTCATACTGATGGAGTCCACACATGTTTCAGCGATGTTATACTTTGCACCGACCTCCCAGGCGTTCATCCATTCTTCTACGGCAAACGGCTTGATTTTCATTGCTTTTTCCTCCTTGTAATGGTACATGATAAAAAAGAAAAGGGCACACAGAGCTTTTCCTTATAACATGGTGAACCATGCCGTACCTACGGAAAAACTCTGTGTGCCCTTTGGCCTCCACCCGGTGGTGGAGAGGGTTTCAATATTCAATCACCTTTATAGTACTACACAAGCTGCACATCGTCAAGACGATTTCCCGAACTTTGGTACTAAAAAGTTCCAAGCCAACGCTCTTAGAAAACAGCTTAGAGCAGCTTAATATTCGTTATAAGCTGATCAAGCCCTACACACCAAGGCACAAGACTTCAATGGCTTAAATATTTCGTTTCAGTACATCCGATGCAGAAACAGCAGAAACTTGATATACGCCTTCCTCCAGATGCTTACGCAAAAACACATAATATGCCGCTTTATCTCAAATACTCCGTAAAGAATGCGTTGAGCTTTTCAAGCGGAATGATGTCCATCTGATCGTAAAGGTCAGTGTGATTTGCACCGGGGATAATAAGCAATTCCTTGTTATCGCCGGTCAGCTTGCTGTACGCTGTTTCGCTGAAATAGCGGGAGTGCGCCTTTTCCCCGTGTACCAGCAGCACAGCAGAGCGAATCTCACTGCTGTATTGCAAGATCGGCATATTCAGGAACGACAGCGAAGACGTCGCGTTCCAGCCGCCGTTGGAGTTTAGGCTGCGGGAGTGATAGCCACGTGGCGTTTTGTAGTAGGCATAATAGTCCTTTACAAACTGCGGTGCGTCCTCCGGCAGCGGATCGACCACACCGCCTGCCAGAGCATAGGCGCCGTTTTTGTAATCTACAGTGCGCTGTGCATTCATGGCTTTTTTCTTCTCAAAGCGTGCCTTCTCAGAATCCTCAGCATCAAAATATCCGTTGGCAGTTACACGGGTCATGTCGTACATGGTCATAGCAGCGGTAACTTTGATGCGGGTGTCAATGGCGGCGGCATTGAGCGCCATGCCGCCCCAGCCACAGATACCGATGATACCGATGCACTCCGGGTCAACATTCTCCTGCACGGAAAGGAAGTCTACCGCTGCGCAGAAGTCCTCGGTGTTGATGTCCGGCGAAGCGACATGGCGGGGTGTACCGCCGCTCTCGCCGGTATAGGACGGATCAAAGGCAATCGTCAGAAAGCCAAGCTCCGCCATTTTCTGCGCATACAGACCGGAGGACTGCTCCTTTACCGCACCGAACGGACCGCTGACGGCAATGGCAGGCAGCCTGCCCACCACACTCTTTGGCGTATACATATCCGCCGCCAGTGTGACGCCGTAGCGGTTATGAAAGGTCACCTTTTTGTGGTCCACCTTGTCGCTTTTCGGGAACACCTTGTCCCATTCCTGTGTCAGATTCAGTTTTTCCATATTCAGATCTCCTTGCCTGTTGCCTTAAAATATACTGTGTTGTCCACGGCTTCCAACCATTCATTGGAGGTTTCATCCCCCGGAACCTCTACCGCCAGATGAGAGAACCAGCTATCCGGCGCAGCACCGTGCCAGTGCTTGACACCCACAGGAATATTTACTGCATCGCCAGGGTGCAGCTCCTGTGCCGGTTTGCCCCATTCCTGATAGTAACCATGCCCGGCCACGCAGACGAGAATCTGTCCGCCGCCGTTTTTCGCATGATGAATGTGCCAGTTGTTACGGCAGCCGGGTTCAAAGGTTACATTGTAAATACCGACCTGCTGCGTAGAAAGAGGTGCGAGATAGCTTTGGCCAATAAAATATTTCGCAAAGTCATCATTGGATGCGCCGATGGGAAAGACCATTTCATTCTGATGCTTGGCTTTTGCATCGGCGGCGGCGTCCTCCGCCCATACCTCCTTTGCCATACGAAAAGCCGCCCATGCCTTGGGCCAGCCCGCATAAAATGCCGCATGAGTCAGGATCTCCGCAATTTCCGTTTTCGTCACGCCGTTGTTCTTTGCAGTTGTCAGATGGTACTGAAAGGTCGAATCCGTCAGCCCTTGCGCCAGCAGCGCCACCACTGTTACAATGCTGCGGTCCCGCAGGGAAAGCTTGTCTTCCCTGCTCCACACCTGCCCGAACAGCACATCATCATTCAATTCCGCAAATTTGGGAGCAAATTCCCCCAAAGCCTCTCTGCCTGCCGTTTGTTTAACTGCCATGTCTCACACCTCCTTGCCCATCTGATAGGCTTGCTCCAGCGCAGGATGTCCGGCAATCTCACCCGCGCCGTTCACACCGCCTGCAAACACTGTGCCCACCAGCGCACAGCGTGGGAAGCAGTCCACCCAGCCCTGCACAGCCTTCTCTGTGCCCGCAAAGGTCTCCGGTGCGTTCTCTGCCGCTGTTGCAAGCAGATAGGCTTTCGTAAAGGCGTAGTCCGTATCGAACAATGGGTTGGCACGATCCAGCATCGTCTTGAGCTGACCGCTGACGCAGTAATAGTAGACGGGCGTTGCGAACACCAGCACATTTGCATCGTGCATTTTGGCGGCAATTTCCACGGCATCGTCTTGGATGACGCAGTGCCCAAGATTCAGGCAGGCGATACAGCCCTTGCAGAAGCCAACCTGTCTTTCCCGCAGATATACGGTTTCTACCTGATTGCCTGCCTCCCGTGCGCCCTTGGCAAACGCTGCCGCCAGCGTTTCGGAGTTGCCGCCCTTACGGGGACTTGAGGAAATGATCAGTACCTTTTTATTCATCGTAGAACACTCCTTGCGTTTTGATATTCTCTGTGGTATTCTCATGGTATCACCTAAACCTAACTTTAGGTCAAGATATTTTTTGAAGATTTTTGGAGGGAGATTTATGTATTCAATTGGACAGGTAGCAGAGATGTTCGGATTGCCTATCTCCACGCTGCGCTATTATGATAAGCAGGGGCTGTTTCCGAACATGGAACGAGTATCCGGCATCCGCAAATTCGGTGACACGGAGATTGAAGCACTCCGGGTCATTGAATGTCTGAAAAAAGCTGGCATGGAGATCAAGGACATCCGGCAGTTCATGGATTGGTGTGTAGAAGGGCCGTCCACCTACCCGCAACGCAAGGCACTATTTGAGGAACAACGGTCGCACATGGAGACAGAGCTTGAGCAGATGAACCGCACTCTGGATATGCTGAAATTCAAATGCTGGTACTATGAGCAGGCAATCAAAGACGGCAGTGAGGACAGACTAAAGACACTGATTCCCGACCGCTTGCCGGACGGAATCCGAAAAGCATATGAAAACGCACACAGCTAACCTTTCCTGTGCCATGTATCGTCTGATTCAGAGCAAAAAATACCCCGTTGGTTTCCCAACGAGGCATCGAAGACGATTCTATTCTGTTTTCTGTAAACTGGTAGTCAGAAAAACTTAGTCAGTGACCAAGTTAGTGAGCAAGATAAATCGCCGGACATCCCACACGCAGTTTTGAATCTTTGTATGGCTTTTGCAGTGTCTGCATCATAGCCCAGCACCGCGGTCAGCTGCTTTTGAAAGGAACCGGCAAACAGCGCCCACATTCCAAAGGGTATTCCAGCGTATTTCATTGCAGATACCTCCCGGCTTCCGCTTCCAGTGCCTGCCACACCGGGTAGGCTGCGCCGTTCGCATCGAAAAATTTCTTGAGATCCCGGTTCAGCGCACTCATTTCATCGATGGCGTTCATTGCGTGGTCGGAGGCGCAGAGCTTGCCCAGCGAGGTGGCACACATCAGCTTGAAAAAGCGCAGGCAGGTCTTGCGGTATTTCTCCCCTTCAAAGTCTGCATCCTCCTTGGGCAGAATGGTGTGCCCGGCATCTCGGATGGCGCGGTATCCCTCGATGTTGGCATCCAGCACACGGTTCAGGTACGCGGTATCTCCCCTGAGCTTTTTCAGGTCGCCGTCTGTCTTATAGCAGGCGAAGGCCGCCGGCATCACAAACGCGGCATGGCAGAGCAGATAGTCCTCCATGTTCGGCTCGTAAACAACCTTATATTTTGTGCCGTGGAAGATGCGCCCGATCAACTGTTTATTGGAGGTTGCACCAGTCAGCTGCCCGATGGTGATCTTCTTCAGGTCGATGGAGACCACCCGGTCAGCCTCCCGATGCCCGGCAGAAAGCGCAAAGGCAAACAGGACGTTCTTTTCCGGCAGTGCCGCCGCCAATGTTTTTGTCTGTACGTTGTTGCCCACAAATACGATGTTTTTCGTCCGATTCGCCCGCAGCGTGTCCAGAGCGGAATCCAGCTGTGTATAGCGCAGGACCACAAAGATCACATCGTACATTGTATCCGGTGCAAGTTCAGTCACCACCGGAATGCGACTGACCGAGGTGTAAAGCGAAAACTTATCCATGATCCGCAGGCCATTCTGCTTGATCTCCGCAGCCCAGTTTCCCCGCGCAAGCAGAGTGACATCCTTTCCGGCGCGCAGCAGATTTCTTGCCAGATTGCACCCCAGAACGCCTGCACCATATACCAGAATTTTCATAGCTTGCCTCCAAATCTGATCTTCACGATCTGCATTTTCATCCCGTTGTCCCCGACCTTGGCGAGAAATCGGAAAAAGCCGCTAACGGAAGGGTCTTTCAGGTCGTTGTAACCCATCATATAGCCCCTGCTGGATACTTGCAAACGGCTGTCCCATGGGGAAAGCTCGCTTTTCGCATCCGAAACCGCGAAATATGCTCCCACATCCTTGATTTTCGCCGTCCTGAGCCACGTTTTGGCGATCATCTTCACCGCCGTACGGTTGGCAGCATCAAAGACCAGCACTCCGCCGGGGAAAGCGTCCGCCATCCCCTGCACCAGTTCCCGAACCTGCTCCGTCAGGAAGTAATAGAACACCCCGGAGGCAAAGAACACCGCCCCGCCGGAGGCCTCGATCTTGTCAAACCATGCGGGGTCTTTCAGGTCGCAGGGGATGTTTTGCTCCCGCTCCCCGGCGGGCAGAAGCTGCTGCCGCAAGGCGATCACATCCGGGAAGTCCAGATTGTAGATTTTACAGCTGCCGTTGTCGCAGGCTCTACCGGTGTTATCCAGCCCGCAACCCAGATTGACCACTGCCGCGCAGGGGTGGTTTTTCAGGTACGCCTGCACTTCAAAGGCAAGGTCATTCTGCCGCATGGCAACCTCCAGCGCACCGAAACGCTGCATCAGGCTGCGGGAATTTTTCTCTGCCTCTGAAAAGTCGTAGTCGATCTGGTCGATCAGACGCACCGCCGTTTCGTCCCGGTAAAGGTTCGGATACAACTCCGTACACAGCTTCCGTGAATATAGCGGGAGGATCAACGTCTCCTGCACGGTGTTATTCTCGATTTTGTATTTCATAGGTTCCTTCCTCAGTGAGTAAAAATAGTCATCATTGCCGCCAGCACCATCGCTATGACTGCCATGCCCACCGTGCCGAATAGCCACTTTTTCTGCTTGTTTTTGGCAGTAATGTAGGGCTTCAGATCCTCTGTTCCGGGGATCGTCCATGCATTCGTGTGCCCCACCCAGTAACCATCGATCAAAAAACGGTCAATGAGATTCATAACAGACAAGATGACAAGCAGCTGCCAGCCCAAAACCTTCCAGAATCGTTTGTAAAACCATCCCTGTTCTCCTTATTCTGCTTTCCGGCAGGCAAACCATACCATGCTCTTCACTGTTCCAAGTGTTACGGTTACGTACCGTTTCTCCAGCCGTTTTTTTAAACTGAAGGCCATCTCGTAGGGCGGTGTGAAGAACCCCGTCTTTTCATAAATGTGCCGGACAAACCAGTCCGTCCGCTTCTGCTCGCCCTTCACATAGAAGCAGCCACAGAAAGTCCCGCCGGGCCTCAAGACCCGGAACACTTCCCGATAAGCGGCCTCCTTGTCCGGGAACGCGTGAAAGCCGTTCAGCGACAAAACAATATCAAAGACGCCGTCCGCATACGGAAGTGCACCCACATCGCCCTGCCGGAAGGTCACATTTTTCAGGTGCAGGCGGTCTGCCTTTTCCTGCGCCTGTCCCATCATATCTGCCGAGTAATCCAGACAGGTGATGTCCGCTTTTGGCAGCGTCTTGTAAAGCGGCATGGTCAGAATGCCGGTGCCCACCGGCACTTCCAGCAGCTTACCGGAGAAATTCTCCGGAATCCCGGACAGCGCTTTTTCCAGATAGTCGTCGTTTTCTGCCTTGTTCATTGCCCACACCAAACGGCACACCGCTTTCCCGCTCAGGGTGGAGCAGGTGATCATACCATCATAAAAATTGTTGCCGCCTGTCAGCCGATAGGCACCGCGGATTGCTTCTTTTCGTTCCATGCTCCGTCCTCCTTACACTGTTTCACCGTTTTTGCGCCGTAACGCAAAGCCAGCCCTTTTTATTTTTGTGGCTTTGGATCTGACAAAATCCTGCTTTTTCCAGATACTCTTTCAGTGCAGTATCCGTGTAGATGGTCATGCCATTGATAATTTGTGTCCATCTGTCGTCTTTTGCTGTTTCGCCGTTTGCTTCGTTACAAATGAAAAAGATTCCGCCGGGCTTCAGCACCCGATAAACCTCTCTGAAATTCTGCGCAAGTTCCGGCCAGAAGTAGACTGTTTCAAAGGCGGTCACCACATCAAACTGCTCCGCTTCAAACGGCAGTTCTGCCACACTTGCCTGCTGCACAGTACACTGCCCTGCTGCAATGGCTCTGGCATTGACCTTTCGCGCTTTTTCTACACTGACTGCCGAATAGTCGATGCCCTGCACCTTGCCCTTGGGACACAGCTTCAGCAGCGTTTTGATGTTCGCTCCACCGCCGCAGCCGCAGTCCAGCACCATGGCATCCGGGACAGGCTGCAAAAAATGCAATCCCCACGCTGCCATTGCGCTGTGCCCAAAGTTCATCATAGCAACCATGATCTTCCCGCTAAAGCCTACGGGCTTGCGGGTGTTTTCAAAGAAGGACATATCACACCTCCAATTTCACACATTCCGTATAGGTCAGCGGAAAAGAGGCCTTTAGAACAACACTTTTTCGCACTGTCCAATCATTCTGTTGCAGAAATTTTAGGTATTCTTCACTCGTCCACTTGCTGTGGAGAGGAAAGCCTGCCAGATTCATGAAAAAGGCTTTGACCTTGCCGGGAAATGAGTTTTCTGCGTGCGTAAAGGTAGGCGCGATCAGCACACCTTCATCCTTCAGCACCCGTTTGATCTCTCGCAGTGATTTTTCTGGCTGAGGCACAATGTGCAGTGCGTTTGATACGATTACAACATCGAATGATTTGCTCGCGTATGGCAGAGAAAACATATCCTGCACGGAAAAACGTAGCTTCGCAGAGTAATTCCCCCGTTTGGCCTCTGTAATCATTTCCGGAGAGGCATCCGTCGCCTCGATGTGTGCCGCTGCTTTTACGATGTGCTTGGCGATCAGTCCCGTTCCGGTAGCCACCTCCAGCACTGTTTTGTCTTTCACGACCGGACAGATCAGCTCATACATTTTCTCGTATACTGCCCTGTCTTTTCGCATAAAGCAGTCATACAGACCTGCATTTCTGTCCCAGAAATTTTTGTGTTCTCGCATTGCTGTCTCTCCTTTTATAGTTAGATTTATCTAAGCGGCACGCGCACATTGATAAGTTAGGTTCGGCTAACTCATGTATTTAGGAAAAGCCGCATTTCTGCGGCCTTTCGGCTTATACAAATAGCTTGCTGCAAGCATCACACATCTGTGTTTTCAGCCACTGAGGATAACGCCTCGCGATCTACTTCCTTATGGAAACAGCCAAAATCTATTTTCACACTATTGCGGTGACTTTTGCATTCTTATCCATATTATATCGTGCTCACTTCTTTTTTGCAATGGTATAGTATCTCTATTTTGTCATTTCCAAACGCAGAGCACGATTAGATTTTCTTCGCAATCATAGACAGCTCCTCCTGCGTAATGCCACGGGAAGTGCGAACATCGTGAAGTCTCTTACCAAACTCTTTTGCGTCAAAATACATACGTTTCTCCTTCCGCACAGCCGGTACAGAACCGGACCAACGGAAGGTCAAAAAAGGAGCCGCATGACGATGAAGAAAAAATCCTATGCCGATAAAACAGAATATGGGTATCCCATAATTCTGTCTCATGCGACATTCGGAAGACTTCGCCTGTCAGCGGCTCCACAGCACAGCTATGACTTATAAATGTTATGCTTTGCGAAAATTTTGTTCCCTGAAGGGAATGTACCGGGTGATTAAGCGAAATCGCTTTATTTTCCTGAATAACAGTCTGGATGAAAATATGCTGCGCATCGTGTGCGCACATGAATTAGGGCATGACCAGCTTCACCGGAATATGGCGAAAACCACCCCGATTCATGAGTTCATGCTCTATGACATGAAATCCAAACCGGAATATGAAGCCAACATCGTAGCAGCGGAAATCTTGATGGACAGCGATGAAGTCCTTCGCTACATCTATGAATATGGATACACAGCCGAGCAGATCGCCAGCGCGATGTCCACCGACATCAATCTGGTTGCACTGAAGGTAGCGCACCTGGCAACACTTGGCTATAACCTGCACGCGCTGGAACATAAAAGCAACTTTTTGAAATAACGTATCTTCGAGGAGCCTTGACCGGCTCCTCTTTTTTGTTGCAAATTGTGCAGATGCCGTCTGCACAATTATTTCCAGAGCTGCTCCTATGTATAATTGACCCCCAGCTCCTGCAAATCTTTAGCGGCCGTCACAGCATCCACATGAAAGCGTTCCCGGTAATGCTTATTCATCTTTTTCTTTGCCATTTGCGGAATCTCCCGGATTTTTTGCTGATGACTTTGGGTTGTGCTTCTTCGGTGCTGTCAGCTCATAGCTCAAAGAAAGCAGGCCTTTGATGGCATCATCCAGTTCCGGTTTGCCAAGCTGAATACTGAGCCACTTCTCCTTATTCATATGATAGGCCGGAAAATAGCCGTCCTGCCCGCGAAGAGAGCCAATCAGCAGCGGATCGCTTTTCACATTGAGAACATCCATGATGCCTGTCTCCGGCAATCCCAACTTATCAGCAGATACTTCCAGAACTACACCATACCATTTATTATTGTCTTTGTGCCGCAGTACAGCATTCCGGTCATGCCAGGGATATTCCGGCTCTGTGCCGTACTGCTGGTGTATCCATGTAAATAATTCTTGTCGTGTCACTCCATCGCTCCTCCTTCCAGCCAATCTATCATGTCTTTCGGTCAAAAATAACGATGTAGACCATCATCTCATTTTCCATCAGGAACGTACTGATGGTATCGACTGCAACCTTCAGAGCCTGGTCTTTAGGATAGCCGTAAATGCCGGAGGAAATCAGCGGAAAGGCCACCGACTGACAGCCATTTTCTTTTGCCAGGTTCAGAGATGTCCGATAACAGGATTCCAGAAGCTCCTGTTCCCGATGCTTGCCATCCCGCCAACGTGGACCGACTGCATGGATCACATATTTGCAGGGCAAGCGGTATCCCTTTGTGATTTTTGCGTTGCCGGTCTCGCAGCCATGCAGCGTACTGCACTCTGCAAGCAGCTCCGGTCCGGCGGCACGATGAATGCAGCCGTCCACACCACCACCGCCCAAAAGAGAAGTATTGGCAGCATTGACGATTGCGTCAACGCTCATTTTTGTAATATCGTTTCTGATAATCTGTAAGGGCATTGCTTATTTCTCCCCTTTCTGTTGCCTCGTTAAACATGCTTCTTTTTCAGTTCACGAATCAACATCTCAACCTGTGCTCCTGTAAGGAACGGTGTTTTGATTGTCGATGCCCAATAAAAATTCCGCTTCAAAATTGTTTTAATCTCATTCGGAGAAAGAGCAGGCAATGCTTTAACATCTCCATTGAAATTTTCCGGCACAATCATTCTGACACTATGATATTTTTCATCACCCACTTCCGTTGGTGTGTCTGTAACTATCTGTCCAACTGCAATAATTCCTCTTCCTTTGGAATAAAAAAGAGCATAGTCATCTTTGCGAAAGCTGTCGATATACCGTTTGGCATCTCCATATGCCGCTATTTTGTTTCCGAGAATCATCTCGGATTCATTTGTATCTGAATACGAGATATTCGTATCAAACATGATTCCTTTACATGCAGAAAACTTCAAACGATTATTTTCTATTTCTGTCAGAAACTTCACCCAGTATAAAACATTCTCCGGAATGATATGAGACTTATCCGGATTGATCGCAAATTCATAGATAACCGTTGGATCTGCTACTTTCACATTTGAATATTTCTGTGCATTCTGAACGTTTCCTTCTGTTGTAAGCAAATACACTTCACCATTCAGGCTGGAATAGTCATCTGTATTGAGATCAACATCACCCTTCTTTACCTGAATGTAAATATGCTTTCGGTTCAGGTCATTTGGATCAACCAAAACGCACTCATACTTTGGCGTAGCAATTTTATTTGTCGATGGGATGCAGACATAGCCTTTCGTATCATACAGCCACAGCGCAAGTAAATCTTCAACATCTTCCGGCTGAAGCAGGCTGTAAAAATGCTTTTCACATAAAGAAAGAGCCGGATCGAGATAATTGAATAGATCCAGTGCTGAATCGTGAACACGGTTATACAACATCTGACTGTATTCTTCCACTCCATTTTTCTTAATTCTCTGGATGGTTGAACCCATAATAAATGATGTTGCCACAGCACCAGGAACGGATTCTTCATCTGCCTTATCTGTAGCTGGATACCAGTCTATATTGGTCAACTGATTCGCTGCATCCATCTGTACTGCATCTTCACGAAACACCCAGGTACTGTTCGCCTTAACTCTCGCAATATAGTATTTCCCTTCATTTCTTGAGTGCATCCATAGGAGGTCTCCTTCTTTCACATCCTCTACCATGCGGCATACACTGTCGAATGATTTGTACTGAGTTCTTGCCAGATTACAGTAATCCAAAAATGTATGTATCCCAGAACGTTCTGCCTGGGTTAATTCACGCAGACTCCATCCCATTGCTGCGACATGATTTTTCAAGCAATAGTCAGCAACATTTGTGCCTCCTGTATTCACCTGTAATCTCCATACTGCCATCTTGTCTTCCTCTTTCTTTTTGCATTTAGAACTTTCTCATCATTCGCTTTAATATTATTATATATCGTCCACACATAGAGTTACAGATGCAATGTACATTATTTTGCACATTTCCGATTTGGTCTTGCGGTACTCTGCATAGGAGCTTTTCTTTCGTTCCAGGAACATCGCATACTCTGCGTTCAGCTCGCTGATGCGCGGGAGCTTTTTGTCAGAGCCGTTCTCTTTCTTATAAGCATCGAACGCCTTTTTCGCTGCGCTGTTGAAAAATGCCATAAATGTGTACCTCCTTGTACGATACGCCCTTGCAGACGGATGAATAGTGAATGTCCCCTTGCATGTGCACCTGCAAATGGGCAAAAAATAGTCAGGTTTCCAATTTTAATCAGAAACCTGGCTATGTAAAAAGGGCGGTTCACCGCCGTCCTCGTTGTTAATATTCTGTGCTCAATAGAAAATCTGCAATGTGCATACTCTTAATGCCTTGGTAATTGCCTCCGGCAAATTCATCGGTTCTCAAAACATACTTCGGATAGTTATCCCGGATTTCCAGCAGCCGTTCATATTCGCGCTTTTCTGTTTTTTCGGATTTAATCTCCTGTGTGACCTGCACATACAACCGGTCATTCTGCTTCTGCGCCACAAAATCGACTTCACCATCCGGCGTTTTCCCAATCGTCACGGTATATCCTCGTCTGCAAAGTTCCAGATACACCACATTTTCCAGACTGGACGCGACGCTGTCTGGTGTGTAGCCCAGCACACTGTAACGCAAAGCGGTATCGGCAAGATAAAACTTCTCCTGCGTTTTCAGAATCTCCTTTCCGCGCAGATCGTATCGAGAACAGCGATGAAGAAGATATGCTTTCTCCAGCTTTTCCAGATAACTGTATACCGTTTCATTGTCGATAGAACGATGCTCTGATTTCAGATAATCAGAAATTGATTTTGCTGAGAATGAATTTCCCACATTCGCAAATGTGTACCGAACCACCCGTTCCAGCTGGTCGATCTTGCGAATCTGGTTTCTCTTTACGATATCCGAGAAAATCGTGGAATTATAGATATCCCGGACAATCGTATAAACCTCATCCTGTGAATACTCTCGCAGGTGCGTTGCAGGGAAGCCACCCAAGCGGATATAATCTGCCAGTTCAGCATGAATATCCTTTACCTGTGTATACTGCTTTTTGAATTCCAGATATTCCCGAAAAGAAAGCGTATAGATCCGGAAGGAAACATATCGTCCCGTCAGGTAAGTCGCTATTTCCGAAGACATCATTCTGGAATTGGAGCCTGTCACATAAAGGTCAACATCATAATCTGTTGCCAGGGAGTTTACTACTTTCTCCCAGCCTTCAATTTCCTGAACCTCATCCAGAAAGAGATACGTTCTCCCAGTTGGATTGAGCTTTTCTTTGACAGCCTTGAACACATCCTTCGCTGTCATATCCTCATAATTCATGGAATCGAAACGCATACTGACAATCCGCTCAGACGGAATGCCATGCTCCTGTTGCAGCTTCTCCATAATCATTTTAAGAACTGTGGATTTTCCGCAGCGGCGAACCCCCGTCAACACTTTTACAAAAGGTGTGTCGGTGTAGGCCATAATCTTATCGACATAGAGCGGTCTGTTTATCATAGGAACCACCTCCATGGTTCCATGATACCGCAAGCGCATAAAGAAATCAATAGATTTTGCGATTATAAACCGCAATTATGTTGATTCTCACTGACTTTTTCGAATTATGTCGAATTCTGTTTCCTTTTAGTTTCAGAATAGCGTAGTTTAACCAAAAAGTCCAGAAAGCAACGGCACCAGATAGCGATAGGTAATCTTTTGATGTAATCTCCAGATTTTCCCCCGCTCCACACCGTGCATGCAGCTTTCACCGCACATGGCGTTCCATCGAATTCAACAGCCAGGTTTTTTCATATACGATTTACACACTTCGTAACAGCATAATTATCAAAGCATGATTACAGGCATTTCTGCCATAGTTCGAAGTTTGTTAAGCTTTGCAAGTTTAGAATCATCTAATTGCAGTGGGTTCAGATATTCTCTGATAGTGATTTCAGACGATGCATGGATAATCACATGGATGGCTTTTGAGACTAAAATCAGATTTTCGTATGCATCTGTACCACCTTTGAATTCGACTTGGGGCTATCCCTCCACGATGTTTAGCATCGCTTCATTGCAAAGGCGGTGGGTGCGCTTGGTGCGCTCACCTTTCTCCAGATACTTCTTTCTGTTCTCCAGATGCTCCAGCTTGTGCTGTTCCTGTGCAAGCTGTGTCTCGGCTCGTTCCTTTTCGGCTCGAAGCTGGTCGAGAGTTTTCAGTTTTGTCATTGTCATTGCCCTCCTTTTTTGATTTTGGAGATAAAAAAGACCGTCAACTTTTCGCATAGTGCGACCAGCCAACGGTCTAATTTTCCGTATTGAGTTAAGATGTTAGTGGTTTTCCGCCGTTTCTTTATTTAATATATCAAGAATTTCTCGAAACGATTTTTGCAATCGAGGATCATCATACATTTTCTTTGCCGTATCCAGCAATTCTTCTGCCTGATTATATTGCTCATTTATAATTGCTGCTATTATATCAAGTATGGCTATGTTTCCGCCGTAGATTTTGTGATGTCTATATTGTTGAAAAAGTCCTTGGTTTTCGTTGTATACTGTAATTGCTTTTTCATACTGGGTAGTTTCAAAATAGCTCAAGCAAAGGTTGATTTTATGAACTACATTAACAGAAGAACCGCTCAGCCGCTCATGGGACAATTTTTCCAGCATAGGAATTGCTATATCAAATTGTTTTGCCTCGATGTATCCAGCAGCCAAATTTAATTCTAAGATATTTCTTAATGTTTTCCCTTTTGCGGTTTTTAGCAAATTTTCTATACCGTCAATGTATTCCTGTGGCTTTTCTTCACTCAGCAACTTTGCAATTTTCTTGACTTTGGTAAAATAAATTAGATTGTAATATGCATTGATTAACACAGCGCCTAATACAATGGCAACCGCTGCAATCCAATAACCATGCATAAAAGCTGCATCATCAATCCCAAAACTAATTTTAAGCAATAACAAAATCAAGCCGAAGCAGACTCCTATCAAAACTATTTTTGCAGCTCTTTTCAAATTGAGTACCTCCATCATACTTTTTTTGCAACTTGCTGGCGGCGAACAGCATTTCATGCTGTTTGAAGACGGCAAGTCCACAGGGGATAGCCGCATTAGCGGCGCAAGGGGGTGTAGCAACCTTGCCGGAACGAAGTGACGCAACATTCTCGGTCATGCGGCTTTCTTCTGCTGACAGAGAATGAAGCTCCGCAGGACGCACATACTCCCGATAGGAGAGTATCGAAGTGCGCCCTTTAGTTCCTAAAGGGATTTTATCAGTTCGACAGTCGAGTAGACTAAGACCTCTCAATCCTAGCCCCTCACAGATCTGTACGTGCGGCTTTCCCGCATACGGCTCCTCATAGTAACATTCGCTTCAATATAAACAATAGTACGTTTTAGGTTTTGCTAACGGGTAATACTTGAGCATTTCCCTTTGCACCACCAGCTTAAACCACAGCGTCAGCACATGATGCATGTATATATTTGCAAGCATCGGACTCATTACTGAGCCTTGTGCCGAACCCTCCTCTGTTGGCTCGAATTTTCCTTGCTCCATTATTCCTGCTTTAAGGTATTTACGTATTAGCCACAATAAGTTCTTATCCTGTATATTCCATTCAAGGAACTTCATCATCCAATCATGGTCGATATGGTCAAAGAAACCTTTGATATCGGCATCTACGATATAGCTGATTTTTCCATAGCTTATCCGTTGGTATACTTCTTTTATTGCTTCGTGACACCCCCTATTCGGTCCGAATCCATACATGCAGTTTAGGAATCTCGGTTCATAAATAGCTCCCAGTATTTTCTTCACTGCCATTTGTACAATCTTATCTTCATAGGAAGCAATCCCTAATGGTCGTTTCTTTCCATTTCCTTTAGGTATATATACCCTCAGTGACGGAAGTGGCTTAAAGGATTTGTTTTTCAACCTCTGTACCAGTTCCTTGATATTTCTATCAAGGTTCTTCCCATACTCATCCTTAGTTACCTTGTCAATTCCGACTGCTTTGTTCCCATCTAATTCCTTATGGCATTGCTTTAGCATATCTTCATTTATCAAGTGGTACACGGATGTAAATATAGGATGTTTTGATGTTGCCGATATCTCAGCTATTCTTACTAATTTCGTTTCCATTATTTCCTCCGTCCCTGAGTACGGATCATGTGTCCTCAGTAAGACCTTTACTATGCAATCCCCTTCCCTCCATCGGCATTGCCCGATTTCTACAGTACTATGGGATTGTCCGACCACCTACTATTCATTTGAAATCCTCCGTTTTCAGTTGCAACTTCATACTCTTCTTCGAGAAATGGCAGGTTCTCCCCAGTTGATGTGTATTCACAATGTAAAACATGATTGGTTCTCTGACTCCGCAGTGCCACATAACACTCGCCATATCGCATTACATGATATTGTCTTCCGCACCAGTTAAGACGTCGACCGACTGAAGTTAACGTTTCGAAGCTCAATCGCTATTCAACCCTGCTTTCTTGCTGTCTACGCTTGTCAGATGCCGTTACCGGCATCATCCCAAGACTCGCTATTATCTGGTTGGCTAAACCTTGGATAAACCGGAATCCCACCGGCTTGACTACACACCCTTAGCTGGGCGCACAACTGGAACTGGTTAATTTATATTATTTATGAGCGGAAATGTAGTCAAGCACAATTTTCCACCCATTATTTTCACTGGCATATCCCCATAAAGGCTCTGTTAACTGTTCTAATTCTTCAATACAATGACGAGTCTTTTTTACCATTTCTTTTCTTTTTTCGAGAGTGATTGAATTTAATTTTTTATTTGATACCTTAAACCTGTTATTTTGCATAAAATTAACGGTGTCAATATAGTTATTATCATCAGTAAAAATTGTATCTTGGGGAAAACAGGATATAACCTTTTCAAATGCTGTTTTCAGGGTGAATAATCCTAAAGCATTTAATGCTTCTGGGATAAACGGAACTAATTTTACCTGTTCACAAATAATATACCACCAACCATCACACTGCCAATTCCCCACCATATTCATACAAATATGCAAGGTAAAAAGTTCAGGGGTCACTTTTTCTTTTATATCATCTAATGTCCCCAATTCCCACAATTTATCCGACAATTCAGCCAGTGTATTTTCATCTAAACATTTCACTCCGTTAAGGAGTTCCTGTAATGTAAGCACTGTTATTTCCTCCTCGCAATATAAAATTTCTCACAATCAACTTCCGCTTTGCCGTTAACTTCATTATACTTTACCCGACCGTCAAAGTATAGAGAGATTTTGTAAAACTTGTCGGCTGGGAACAGCTTGCAAAGCAAGGTGTCCCCAGATGGCAAGTCCACAAAAGGGTAGCTGGCGGCAGCCAGCGCAGGGGTGCAAAACGTCCAGTGGACGTTTGCCCTGCACCGACCGAAGCGGAGCGGAGACGGCGTAGCGTCTCCTGTATGATTTGGAGCAGACCATGACTGCGGAAGCCAACATTCTGTCGGCTGCTGCGGCTTTCGCCGAGTGAATATGCAAGCATATTCGTTCGGCTCATTGCTCGCACAAATCACAGCCCTCCGGCAAGGAGCCTTCGGAGAACGCAATGCACCAACCTCCGGGTGGTGTATAATTGCGCCCTTAGTAAACTAAGGGGTTTCCGGCTTCTTCCGTTCCAGCAGTTTTTTCAATAGTTCCTGCGTGTCCTGCCTGTGAAAAATGAGTTTCAACAACAGCATGACATCATCGTCTGTCAGGCGTTCCGGCTCTTGCAGAAAACTTTCCAGCATACCGCCACGAGTGCAGAGCCGGTGCGTCCGTTCCTTTCGGGTAAGCTGCTTTAACTGGTGCTGCAACGCCTTTTCATCATTGATGGCTTTCCGCAGTTTCTTTTCGCTTTTCTCCAGCTCCCGGTTGAGCTTTTCCAGCTTTGAGGTATCAGGCAAGGGCAGCGTCCTCCTTTCCCGGTATCAGCACATAAATCCTGTTTGGTTCTCCAACGCCCTGACGCACCCGCATGATAAGTCCGACAGTTTCCAATTCATTCAGAGAACGCTTGACCGTCATGGGACTGCAGGACAGGACTGCGGCGTATCGCTCCCTTTGGTATGCTCGTTTCGGTCAGGGTTCCTCCACATCCCTGCCAAAAGTCATGGCACTACATCGCCGGGGAAGCATATCCCACACAGGCTGGTCATTCGATTGGAATAATCCATCGATGAACTACCTGTATCATAGAACATTTTTGTGCCTCGTGCGGTATGTCCACAAAGTAGGAATTCGGGGTAAAAATCAGAAATTTCCACGATTGCGGAATTGATATGGTATAATCAATTCAACGGTTATAAATGTCGTCAGAAGGGGGAACTGCTTCAATGAACGGAGCTACTACAATACAGGAACGGCTAAAAGATTTACGATGAAACAAAGGATTAAAACTGGAAGAACTGGCTGAGCAAACGGGTATTTCAAAATCGGCTCTTGGCAGTTATGAAAAAGATGACTATAAGGAAATCAATCATGGCAACCTTATCCTGCTGGCAGATTTTTATGGGGTGTCCCTCGATTATCTCTTTTGCCGGACAGAGAACCGGGCGGAGATCAACACGCCATTAAGGGAGCTGCATTTGAGTGATGAGATGGTAGCACTTCTGAAAAGCGGTCGGATTAACAACCGTCTGCTCTGCGAACTTGCCACCCATAAGGACTTTATCAAGTTTCTTGCGGACATTGAGATTTATGTGGACGGGATTGCTACCATGCAAATCCACAACCTCAACGCCCTTGTCGATACCGTCCGGCATGAAATCATTGAACGGTATCGCCCTGGCGAAGACGACCCCCATTTGAAAGTGTTGCAAGCCGCCCATATCAGTGATGATGAATATTTC
>NZ_QWGO01000033.1:0-15865 GCF_003435535.1 Desulfotomaculum sp. OF05-3
ACGTTTTATTTGAAATAGCACAATAGGTTAATTTACTGCCTGAATTAAGAGAATAACCCCTCGCTTTCAGCTCAGTCAATTCCCAGCGCCGATGAGTCTCCGGGCACAGGCGCGCCTGGATCCCGGGAGCTGGCTTCCTCTTGGCTCGCAGGAAAATGCGTTGGAAGACAGGGAACACTTGTCTGAGCGTCAGCGAGTTGTGTTCCCTGTTCTCCGTCCTTAGCATTTTTCTGCAAGCTTAGAGGAACCCTTCCGGAATCCCACTAAGCGTCTGCGCCCGGAGACTCATTGGCGCGTACCTCTTGCAAAAAATGTATAAAGAAAGCAAACTCGTTTCCTTAATATTGAAATCCCCCAAAAACAAAATCATTCAGAACCAGATCAAAATGCAGCGATATGTCCGGCTCCGATCACACGAAAAGACCGGATGAAATCATCTCTATTCATCCTCCAACATACATCCTTCCGGCGCATACATCCCAAACAGCCAGTCCTCCAGCGCATTCAGGTTATCATCGGAGTGCTCGATCTCCCTCGCGTACCGCCAGGAGAGTTCCTCCACATCCTGCATGGACAGTTTTTTTCCATTTTCCATCCAACGGACGATCAAAAATTCCTGAATCCACCGGACAGAGAACAGCGCCAGCTCCAGTTTGGAACAGACCATATCGTCATAGACGGCTCCGCAGAAATATGTATACACAAAGAACATCAAAAGCTGCTCGCCCAGATTTTCCCACTCTTCCTTATGGCTGCTCAGCGCCCCATACATCCGGTGAAATTCCTCACAGATCTTAAAATATTCCTCTTTGCTTCCCTGATACAGCCACTTTTCCGCCCCGTCAAGCACCTGATCCCACTCCGGGCGCAGACGTTCCAGGCCATAAAGCACCTGAAGTTCTTCCTTCTGCCACTCCCACTGATGAAAAGATGCCGCATCCACGCCCTTTTCTGAGAGACTTTCCGATATAAACTCCCGCAAGGTTCCCTCCCTGTGATGGCGTTCGCATTCCTGAAGCAGATCATCGATCTCAAACTCTCTTCCTTCCTCCATACAGATCTGGTATCTCTCCGCCAGCTGCTCGCACGCTGCCATACGCAGTGTCAGCGGCAGATTTCGATCCTGTAAAACAGAGAAGAGAACATCTCTGGTGTCTTCCAGCCTCGAAAACATCATAAAATCAAACTCGTCAAAATCATCCTCCTCGTCCGTCTCCTCCTCAAGGAACCGGACCGGCTCCTTACAGGAAAGAATGATCTTCGCCGCCTCCGGGCAGGAAAGGGACAGGGATAATTCCCTGAGTCCCTCAAATTCCTCCGTGTGTCTCGGATAAAGGAGGCAGGTATCGCAGAGCGCGTCCGGTCCCAGTGCCTTATAGAGATCACACAGATTCTCATCATTCAAAAATGCGCACCGCCGTTCATTCTGACAGAAGCACTCCTCTTCCCAGTTGACCAACCCATGCAGGCGTTTTCCAAACTCCCCCTGCACGTTTTTATACTTCTCCAGAGAAGCATCATCGATCATGATCTGCCATCCCGCACAGCAGGTATCCGGGCAGTCTCCGGCCGTACAGGCAAATTTATCGTAAAAGTGTGGTTTTAAATATCGCATCGTTTATTTTCCTTTCTGAATCACATAACTCTCCAACTGCAGCTTTTCTTCCGGCGCATATCTGCGTCTGCCGTTAATGATATTCCCTGTAATAATCATCCGGATCTCCGTATTTTAAAACAGCTTCCTGCTGTTCTTCATCACTCAGACTCCTCATAAACAGCCAGTTTTCCTCATACATATAATGCGGATACCGAAATCTCGTTCTCACAAATGTATTCGTTACATACAGGGCAATGTGTTCATCATACTGTTCCACTTTCTGCTCAAATCCAAGACTGTAAAGAAACCAGTTCCATGCAAAAAACAGGAACAGAAAAACCGCCGCCACGATCACCGGTATCCTGATAATCCTTCTCATCCAGCCGTCGAATTTCTTTCTGATCCATGCCATCAAAAAAAATGTCCCCGCTGTCAGCACGATCTGCCAGAACACGCAGAGCCCAAGTGCAATGGCGATCGCCCTGTCAGGGATATAATACCAGCCATCACGCAGCCATTTTTCACCTGAAAAAAAGAGAATTGTGACCACACCGAACACACCTGCTGCAGTCAGCAGTATATAGAGCCATTTTTTCTGTATCTTCATGCCGCACCTCAACGCAATCTAAATTCTTCCGCTACCATAATATCATAAAAAACAGGTGTAATGCAAAATTTTCACATTTCTACACTACACCCGTCATTTCGTATGTTACTGTTCGCGCCTTGCGCAAACAGTAACTGTATATTTTGCTCACAGCTCAAAAGACGAAACCATACACGTGAACATCCAGCACTTCTCAACACTACAGCGCTGTTCCTTTCTTAGGCACAAACATCCCGGACATGTCCGTCTGTTCCAGTTTCAAAAGCCCGATCTTCTTCTCAATTCCGCCCGCATACCCCGTGAGACTCCCGTTCGTTCCGACCACCCGGTGGCATGGAATCAGGATTGAGATCGGATTGTGGCCGACTGCGCCTCCGACGGCCTGGGCTGACATGTGCTTTTTTCCTGTCATCTCAGCAACTTTTCTGCCGATTTCTCCGTAAGTCATCGTCTTCCCGTACGGGATCGTAAGCAGGATCTTCCAGACCTCTTTCCGGAATTCTGATCCTTCCGGTGCCAGCGACGGAAGAAACTTCGGATCTTTTCCTGCGAAATAAAGATCCAGCCACTCTCTCGTCTGCTTCAAAACAGGTGTTTCCTTCTCCTCTGTCTCGTTCTCTTTTAACCCGGAAGCAAAATACTTCTGCCCCTCAAACCAGACTCCCTTTAATCCATCTTTATCTGCTGCCATATAGATCATTCCAAGCGGTGAATCATAGTGCGATATAAAGATCATATTCTGTGCCTCCTTCATTTATCGTATTCGCCAGTCATGCTGCATCTTCTTTATCATGCTCTCTTTCCAAGCCATACAGCCACCCCGAAATGCACCAGACAGACCGCAGCTCCCAGTACAAACACCCACTCCGGACCGACAAACTTCCAGACAGCTCCTAAAAGCCCGGAGACCGTCACGGCCAGCACATGATCCACACTGAGCCCAAACGACAGGTTCTCCATCACGTCCGCCGGAGAGTCGCTGAGTTTTTTCATTAACATCACATGAACCGCGTTAAAATGATCTGCGATCATAATAAAAATATATGCCGTGAACGCAAAGATCTGCTCCACTCTCCCCGTAAACACACCTGACGTGATCCCATGGACCGCCCAGGCTGCATACAGAAAGATCGCCCCGATCGTCACACTCTCCAGAACAAGTCCCTTTTTCACACCATACCGATCGAGAAATTTTCCGATCTGCGGAGCAAACATACTGCTGCCAAAATGCGCCACGATTCCAAGAAGCGCCACCGTATCTGCCCCCATCGCAAGGAGCTCGATAATGATCCACGGTGCAAACACCAGACGCATCCGTTTCTGGAAACCATAAACCCCTGTAACGATATAATAAGGAATGTATTTCTTCTTAAGCGGCAGTCCTTTTTTCTTCTCATCATGCTTCCGCACATCAAGGGCCGGAACCTCTCTTCTCAGTCTCCACAGGAAGAATAACGCCGCCGCAACGACTACAAGTGACACGCAGAACGACGGAACGATCGATCTGTCCGCCCGGAACCAGAACGCCCCGTACCGGAACCCGATAAATACAAGCAATGATGCCGCCATGGACCCCATCGTCGCATATCCCCGGTATTTTCCGAGAAATGTTCCCGTCTTCCCCTCATCCGCGAGATCCATCGCGATCGCATCCCGGACCGGCATGACAATATGATCCCCGAGAGAATAGGTAAACACAAACAGCTGCATTAAGAGATATCCCGGAGATAAAAGACCAAGGACAAACATTCCCACCGCATACAGGCAGAAACTGATCATCGCCAACGTCAGATTTCCACATCCCGACAGCGCCGTGATCACAAACACTCCCACAACTCCCGGCAGCTCCCTCGGGATCTCCAAAAGCCCCCTCTGCACCGAGTCCACCTGATACACGCCCTTAAAATAATTCGAGATAATACTGCCGCCAAATCCGTTCGCAAACGTAAACAGGACGAAAGCGATCAAAAACAGCCGCCTTGCCCTCTCCTTCTTCATCTGTTCCGCCATAACCTTCCTCCCATTTAATCTCGTCAATATCCAGCACAGGACTGCCTCTGGACGCGATGACTGATTTTCAAAAACCGAAACAGTACAGTTTTCCTCCATCCAGACATCTCTTTTTTCTTCGAAAAAACGTTATCTAACCTCAATTATAATACATATCGTTCATATGAACAAGCGTTCTTTTCCACAGTAACAACTATATACATCATCCAGATCTATACTTAAATCTTCAATCCCCAGCGCAGGTCAGCCTCCGGAACCGGGTGCCTGATTTACAGGCCTGGCTTCCTCTTGGCTCGCAGGAAAATGCGTTGGAGGAAATGGGGCGCTTGTCTGAGCGAAGCGAGTTGCGTCCCATTTTCTCCGCCCTTAGCATTTTTCTGCAAGCATAGAGGAACCGCCTGGAAATCGACAGCACCAGGAGCCGGAAGCTGACCTGCGCGTACTTCCGCCAAGTTGACTCAACCTCTCTTTTCCTGACTCAAACCAACAAAAATACCGGAACAGCAGTCTCCCCGCCATCCCGGTATTTCTCAATTCCTATAAAATTTCCCCAAGGAACCTACTCCCCGAGGTCCACCATCACATCAGAAACCTCAACCTTCTGATCGATCAGTCCACTCTCAAGCATCCAGTCGATGTTCTCCTGCCAGCACTCCTCCGTCTGTGTCAGGAACGGAACATCCTTCGTCTCCATAAGCGGCAGCAGCGTCTCACAGGATTTCTCCTCTACGCTCTGCGTCAGCGGGAAATCCTCCTCATTCTGGTTATTCATGAGGATCGCGAGACAGCCGTCCGGATCATTCTTGAAATCCTCGAAGCCCTTTGCGGAAGCTCGAAGGAAACCCTTTAAGACCTCCGGTTCCTTCTCGATCATCTCATTGTTTGCGAGGAACACTTCCTCATAATAATTCGGAATGCCATACCCGTTTGCCATGAAATAGTTGACGTCAAAGCCCTCTTCCTCCAGCTGCGGAACCTCATGGTTCACAAGACAGCCGATGGTGGCATCCACGTTGCCTGTAGTCATGGAGCTCATCAGGTCAAATCCAACGTCGATCAGATTTACATCTGACGCGTCCGCGCCCACATACTCCATCATGGTCTTTACAATGGACTCACTGAGAGCTGTTCCGCCGTATCCAACTGTCTTTCCGACAAGATCGGACGGGCTTGTAATATTCTTATCCTTTAAAGAAAGTACAATGCTCAACGGAGACTGCACGATTGCGCCGATGGACTTGATCTTCGTTCCCTGATTTGCAACCGCCTGGATCACATCCTGCTGATAATACATTCCGATCTCCGCCTTGCCGGCAGCGACAAGTGCCAGCGCATCATTTGCGTTCGCCGGGAAGCGGACCTTCACATCAAGTCCTTCTTCCGCATAATATCCGCGCTCGATGGCGGTGTAGATAAAGGTGTGGATCGCGTTCGGATACCAGTCCAATACCACATTGACCTCACGGAGATCCTTTTTCTCATCAGAAGCAGCCGCTGTCTCTGCCGCGCTGCTGTTTTCCGCTGAAGCGGCTGCCGCTGCCGTCGTCTCCGCTGTCTTTGTCTCACTCTTACCGCAACCTGCAAGTACTGTCATACTGAAAGCCGCAGCCATCACCGCTGCAGCGATTCTCATTCCTTTTTTCATGTCATTTCCTTTCGTTATCAAAATAATTTGTCCAGTTCTTTCACTGGTCGGCCAGAATTTCATGTTATGCATTCCATAGATACTGATTCTGCCCAACTCATTTCCATATAATCGCAAAATTCTGCCAGGAGCTTGAACTTCCGCTTTCCAGACCGAAAGACAACTTCTGTCATTTTCTACTCATTTCTCCAGTGAATGATCCGTTTTTCAAGCAGTGTGACTACCCAGACAGCCGCCATCGCTGCCACCGATAACAATAAGATCGGTGCGAACACTCCGGCTCCATCAAGCTGTGTCATCATCCTCCTGCTGAAGTATCCAAGTCCGCTCTGCGCTCCCAGCCATTCACCGATGGCCGCTCCGATGATCGATAACGGGACTGCCATCTTGATCGCCGAGAAAAAGCAGGGCAGGACAGCCGGAACCTTTAACTTCATAAAAATCTGGCGTTTATCCGCGCCAAAGGTAAACAAAAGCTCTTCCATCTCCGTCTTCACCGACTTAAATCCGTCGAATACCGTGATCGTGATCGGGAAAAATGTGATCAGCACCGTCACAAGCACCTTGCTCCAGATCGTATATCCGAACCAGAGTACAAAAAGCGGTGCCAGAGCTGTCGTCGGGATCGTCTGGGACGCGATGATAAGCGGATAAAGTGCCTTTTCCGCTGTCTCGCTGGCATCCATCAGAACGGCCAGACCAAGGCCAAGAATAATGGAGATCAGAAGTCCGATCCCCACCACCGACATCGTTGCCGGAAGGTGTGCCTTAAATAACGGACCTCTAAGCTCCCAGAGCCGTACCACCACCTGGGTCGGTGACGGCAGGATATACGCCGCGTCGATTCCCATAGCCGCCGCCTGCCAGAAGATCAGCAGAGCTGCCACCAGAATCGCCGCCGGAAGGTTTGTACTCAGAAAATTATGGGTCTGTCCGCGCGAAGCCCCGGAAGGAACCCGCGCATGATCCTTCTTCATCTTCTTACTCATGACGTCTCCTTCCTCAGCATACCGATCAGCTCCTCCTTCAGGGACAGGATCTCCGGTTTCCGAAGCTCGTCCCTGGATCTCGGATATTCTGCCGGGACATCAATGGACCGCAGGTGGGTGATCGGTGATTCCTCTACGACCAGGATCCGGCTGGACAAAAAGACCGCTTCCTCCACATCGTGTGTGATAAAAAGGACTGTCTTTTTCTCCCTCTCCCACTGCTCTAAAAGCCATTCCCGCATGGAGATCCTTGTCAGGTAATCGAGGGCTGAAAATGGCTCATCGAGAAGCAGAAGGTCGGAACCCGTGAGCACCGTTCTCGCAAACGCCGCTCTCTGGCGCATGCCGCCGGAAAGTTCCTTCGGCGTCTTATCACCCCAGTCCTTAAGACCAACCGATTCCAGTGCCGCGTCCGCTTTTTCTCTCATCTCCGTTTTCGAATATCCGCCCCGGATCTCCATCGGCAGCAGGAGATTCTCCCTCACGGTCCGCCATGGAAATAAAAGATCCTGCTGCGGCATGTATCCACAGTAGTTTCTCTTCTTCTCAATGGACTCGCCGTCCACCAGGATCTCGCCGGAAGCCGGCAGAAGGAGCTTGTTCACAAGCCGGAAGATCGTACTCTTACCACAGCCGGAAGCGCCGATGACGGACACGAATTCCCCGTCCTGTACATCGAAGGAAAGGTGGTCAATGATGGAGAAATCTTCCACATCATATTGAAAGCTTACATTGTCAAATTTCAGCATCCTACTGCCTCATTTCCCATGCCATATCCCAGAATGCCGCCTCATAGCGGGAGCATGCTGTAAAGATCTCTACAAGATGCTGTTTCCGCTTCTCGGAATAGTCCTCCGCCAGGCGGTTCATCAGATCAGCCAGCACCTCATTGTCCTCGTGGTAGGAATCGGACGCATATCCGCTGACCCATTCCCCATAGAACTCATGCTTATCTGCAGCCGGATACTCCGCAAGGATCTTCTTCGCGATAAACTCATAGCTTAATGCGCAGGAAAGGATCGCCGCCATGACCTCCGCCTCTCCTTCCTCGTAAGCGACACGAAGCATATAGGAGGTGTAGGACAGATTATCAAGAGCGACCGGTGTCTGCTCCGCCTCCTCCTTCGCGATTCCAAGTCTCGTCATGTACGCGCGGTGGATATCCATCTCACCGTCCAGGATCGAATGGGTATAACCCGCGAACAGGCGCATAGCGTCGAGGTTTTTCGCCTTCGCCGTGCCGATGGAAAATACCTTTGTATAGTCAAGAAGATACAGATAATCCTGTATCATATAATATTTAAATTTTTCGTGGTCCAGGCTGCCGTCCGCGATTCCTTTTACGAATGGCTTTTCATTGTAGCCTGCCCATATCTCTTTTGTCGCCTCAAGAAGGCGTTCTGTCATCGTCATACATATTCCTCCGCAAATCCTTTTCCGCGGAAATCAAATCCATGGTCCATCGGGCCGGATCCGTGTCCAAGGTCCAGCATGGCTGCAAGCGCACCGGAAATGTACGCTTTCGCGCGCTCCACTGCGGTGTCGAGGTCATAGCCTTTTGCAAGGTTGGAGGCGATGGCACTCGATAAGGTGCAGCCGGTCCCGTGGGTGTTCGGGTTGTCGATCCGCTTTCCGTTGAACCAGCGGTAACCGCCGTCCCGGTATAAGAGATCGTTGGCATCATTTAACTGATGACCGCCTTTGCAGAGAACCGCACAGTGATATGTCTCACTGATCAGTTTTGCCGCCGCGATCATGTCCTCGGCGGACTTTACTTCCATTCCTGATAAAACTTCTGTCTCCGGGATATTCGGGGTCAGGACCGCCGCTAACGGAAACAGACACTCTTTTAATGTGCCGATGGCATCGTCGCTGATCAGCTTTGATCCGCTTGTCGCCACCATGACCGGGTCCACAACGATATTTTCTGCTTTGTACTCATGAAGCTTCTTTGCGATGGACCTGATAAGTCCCGCAGAAGAAACCATGCCGATCTTTACCGCGTCCGGACGGATGTCCGTAAATACGCTGTCGATCTCCTGTTCCAGGAATTCCGGTGTTACCTCGAAAATCCCCTGGACGCCGGTCGTGTTCTGGGCCGTCAGTGCTGTGATCGCGCTCATTCCGTATACTCCGTTTGCGATCATCGTCTTTAAATCGGCCTGGATGCCGGCGCCTCCGCTGGAATCACTTCCAGCGATCGTTAATGCTGTCTTCATCATAAAAAACTCCTTTCAGGCATCAATAACTTTTTATTAGGCGACGCAAGGTGGTGCCCCCAATGTGCCGCCGCGGAAGTATATTTCCGCTTGATCTATTCCAAAACCCAGAGGGAAAATTGCTGCTCTGTGAATTTAACATTCATATTTTCAGGCAAGTAGTATTTTTCTTCTGGCTTATTGGCTTGTTTGAATGTAGTGTTTAAAAAATTATATTATAAGATTTCTCTTACCGCCTCTTTCAGTTCTCGTGTCGCCTTCTCAATATCCTCCGCCGCAAAGATCGCGCTGACGACCGCAACGCCGTCCACGCCGGTTCCCTTAAGGGGCTCCAGGCGGTTCTTATTGATTCCGCCGATGGCTACCACCGGAATATCCACCGCCTGACAGATCTCAGAGAGTACCTCCGGTGTCACCGCTGTGGCGTCCTTTTTTGTTCCTGTCGGATACATTGCTCCGACGCCGAGGTAATCTGCCCCGTGCTTTTTCGCAAGAAGCGCCTGTTCCACCGTCTTACAGGAAACACCGATGATCTTATCCGGTCCCAGCTTTTCCCTCACTTTTCCAGTTTCCATATCGCTCTGTCCCACATGAACGCCGTCCGCGTCTATCTTAAGAGCGATATCCACGTTGTCGTTGATCACAAAGGGAACATGATATTCGGCACAGAGCTTTTTGATCTTCTTCGCCTCTTCTAAAAACAGTTCCTCATCCAGCTCTTTTTCCCTCAGCTGAACGAATGTTGCTCCTCCCTTTAAAGCCTTTTCCACCTGGCTCTCCAGAGTCTCACCATTTAACCACGCGCGGTCTGTCACCGCGTAAAGCAGCATATCTTCCGGTCTGCAGTTCATATCTTCTACCTCCTACAATACATGAAACGCGCCTCGCACATTCCCGCTCCTCGCGCGGCCGCTTGCGACGATCTACATCTTCGCACGAGTGCACAGCATTGGCACGTCAGTACCTTTTGTGTAATAGGGAATTCCCCGGAATTCCTGTTATAACAAGTGAAAACACGCTTCGCGAGTTTCCCCTTGTTATCGCGACAGTCGCCAAGGTCTCGCGCAAGCGCGGACTTTGGCTCGTTGTTCGCGTAAAAAAAGGAGACACCCGCAGGTATCTCCACTTCTACTCTTTCTCTTCAGCAGCTTCCTACGTTGGCATGATCCAAATCAGGTATACGGGTCTTGGCGATGCAGCCAACTCTCAGCCTGATCCGTCAGGCTCCCCGGTCTGTTTATTTTCTTTTTTCTGACAAGACTTACTATATACTTTCCGCGCGGAAAAGTCAAGTTTGCACCCGGTTTCGTACATGCTTTCGTACATGCTTTCAAGACTGCGAATTTCGCATGGATCCATCGATATTTTTCATATATTCCGTGCAGCCTGCTTACAGCCTTGTGTTCCCCGCCCATCGCTTTTTCCCGGCGGCCTTTCAGAAATTTCCTCTCTTGCCTTTTTCCATCTCCTGTGCTACAATCCAAATCGGTTAACGGAATGCAGCATGAGGGGGAGCGCCCTGGTGCTGCGGTCAATTCAATTACTTGATGACGAAGACCAGATTGCGAGGGAGTCCGTGTTCCGGGCTGAGAGGATCCCAGAAAGGATCGACCGTCCCATGCTGCGGATCCATGTCCGCGGCTTGTCAGCATTCTGCCTGAAAGTCATTTTTACGGCATGCTGCAGAAGGCATGCCTTTTTCTTTATCCGCCTGTATCTTCAGGATCCATGGCAGCTGAACGCGTTCTATTTCATTTTATTCGGAACACTCACGCTCCCACAGCGTCTTGACCATTGGCGGATATTGAAACTATTTCACCGTATTTCCCGGTGTCCCATTCTTTCAGCAGAAAATATATTCTGCCCTGACGGGCTATGGAGGTATTATTATGAGAAAATTTGTTGTACCAGCTCTCTCCCTGGCGCTCTGCCTCGGACTCACTGCAGGATGTTCTTCCAAAACGGACGCACCGGCTGCTTCCACAGGGGAGACCACATCTGCCGCTTCTGCGGAAAGCACTTCTGAAGCAGCCGCTTCCGCAGAGACAAAATCCATCGATTCCTTAAAGATCGCCTTCTCCCCATACGCAGATGCAGATACGATCACCACTGCCACAGAGCCGTTAGAAAACCTTTTAAAAGAGACACTGCTTAAAAAAGGCTACGATGTCAAAGACATCGACATGACCGTCGGAACAAGCTACACCGCTGTCGGCGAGGCATTGAGCGCTGGAAGCGCCGATATCGGCTTCATCTCCGGAGGAAACTATGTCCTGTTCTCCGATGACTGCGACGTTCTCCTCACGGCTCTCCGCTACGCCATCAACAAGGACTCCGAGGATCCGAAGGAATGGAACGACGGCACCATCGAGGAAAACACAGACAAAATGAGCACATATTACCGCTCCATCATTCTCGCGGGACCAAGTGAAAAAGGTCAGGAGCTCTTAGCAAAAGTCAACAACGGCGAGGAACTTACCTGGGATGACTTAAACAGCGCCACCTGGGCAGTCATGGGACCGACCTCCGCGTCCGGCTACATTTATCCGTCCTTATGGTTAAACGAGCACTATGGAAAAACCATCGCTGACCTCGCGAATGCAGTCCAGTCCGATTCCTACACCACATCCCTTGCCCGCCTCGCCTCCGGACAGGCAGACCTCATGGTCTCCTATGGCCATATCCGCACAAAATATGCGCCGGACTGGAAAGAGAAATTCGGCGGCACTGATGATATGGTAAAGCAGACAGGCATCATCGGCGTCACAGAGGGAATCTACAATGATATGATCGCATACAGCAAAACTTCCGACCTTATGCAGGACGCTGACTTCCGTCAGGCTCTCGGCGATTCCTTCATCGAGATCGCAGGAACCGATGAAGGCAAAGACATCATCAAAGTCTTCAGTCAGGTCGGCTACGAGTGGGGCGATGACGCGAACTATGACGGCGAGCGTGCTGCACAGGAAATGCTGAAAGCTATGAACTAAACAGGTTCCAATTTTTACTGATTCATTATTTGTAAGGCAGGTATCTTCATGGAAATCGTTCTTCAGAACATTGGAAAACAATTTAAAAACGGGACACGCGCCCTGGACCATGTAACCTTTACCATCCCTCAGGGCGAGTTCGTCTCCGTGATCGGTCCGTCCGGAGCTGGAAAAACCACCCTGTTCCGGATCTTAAACGGCATGGAGACGCCGGGGGACGGGGCTGTCCTTTTTGATGGCAGCGACATATCGTCCATGTCCGGAACTGCCAGGAAGAATGTAAAGAGATCCATCGGCACCATCTATCAGGATTTCTATCTCGTGGAAAATTCCACCTGCCTTGCAAATGTGCTCACTGCCTGTCTACCGGATATGGGATTTTTCCCCGCTGTGTTCGGAATCTACGGAAAAAAGCGCCGGGCAGAAGCACTGAAATTTCTTGACCGCGTGGGACTCTTGGAAAAATCAGAAGAACCGGTAAAAAATCTCTCCGGTGGTCAGAAACAGCGCGCCGCCATCGCGAGAGCCCTCATGCGTCATCCAAAAATCCTGCTGGCTGATGAGCCCGCCGCCTCCTTGGATCCGGTCACCGGGCGGCAGATCCTGACACTTTTAAAGGAGATTCAGGAAAAGGATGGCGTCACGATTCTTATGAACAGCCATAACCTTGAATTTTCTCAGGAGTTTTCCGACCGAATCATCGGGCTGAAGGACGGAAATGTGGTTTTTGATGGAAAACCGGGCGAAATGAATGAGAATATATTAAGAACGATTTATCACGAGTAAGTGTATATACTATTTACCTCATTATAAGTTTATCTCAGTCGAGAAGACTCCCACCTCTTTAGGTGGTGAGTAATAGCAAATTTGTCTCAATGGGAGTTAGGTCTCCGACTGAGATAAACGCCCCGTGAGGATGCGCAGTGATTCTGTATGGAATATGTCAGCTTTGCTGACCAGAATCACGCGCCAAGTCTCACGGACGTTCGACTTGAATATTTTATATGTATATAAAAATCAGATCAAAAGATAATTTTAGACTCAGTATACATGTTTCAGAGGAGGAAGCAATCCATGTACAGAAATCGAAAAAAATATATAAAACCTGCCGGCTGGTTCCTCTTCCTTCTCTGCTTTTACGCCGCCGCTTCCTTCACCGGATGTGATCCGGCTCTTTTTATTTCAAGGAGCTCCCATCTTTCAGATCTGGCGGCCGACATGATGCGGCCGGATCTCTCCTTTTTTCCGAAGATCCTGCTGCCTCTCTTTTACACAGTCCAGATGTCTGTGACAGGCACCGTGACAGGATCCGCTCTGGCACTGATCATTTCCCCTTTCGGCGCTGTGCCCCTGCAGTTTCCATCCTGGGCAAGGCATTTGCTGCGTCTCCTGATCCAGGTACTCCGGTCTTTTCCGGCGCTGATCCTGGCGCTCGCCGCGACCTTTCTCTTCGGACTCGGAACCTTTGCTGGAACCTTCTCGATCACGCTCTACACCTTTGCGATCATGACGAAGCTCACCTACGAGGATGCGGAACATACGGACACAGCCCCCTATCAGGCCCTTATCTCTATGGGCTGCGCCCGTTTCCCGGCATTTATCCATGCCGTCCTGCCGGAGATTTTGCCCGCGTTTCTGACAAACGCCCTGTACCTCTTTGAAACGAATGTGCGGCACAGCTCTATCCTCGGATACGTAGGGGCAGGCGGGATCGGCCTGATCCTAAACGAAAAGATCTCCTGGCGGGAATTCCACAAGGTCGGAACGATCCTGCTGCTGCTCTTTCTCACCGTCTGTGTCATCGAATCCGCGAACCGGTATTTTACAGCTGTGATCCACAGCGGACAGATCGCAGAACTTTTTTCAGGCAGAAAGGACTTGTCCAAAAAGACCCGTATCTCTGGACGGATGATCCTTTTCGGTTTTGCAGTGCTCTTCCTCTTCTGCCTAGCGACACAGACTCCGCCGGATTTTTCAAGAACAAGTGCCGCTGCCTTAAAAAGTATGGCAGCCGGACTCACGCATCCGGACTGGACCTTCTTTTTCTCCACAGAGAAAGACGGGCTCGGCTACCTTCTCCTTGAGACCATCTGCATCGCTATCGTCGGAACATCCATCGGTGCTTTCCTTTCCGCACCCCTTGCCTTTCTCAACACACGACGCTTTGTCCCGGCGCCGGCTGCTTTTTTCTTTAACCTGATCATCATGGCGATCCGGTCGATCCCGTTCCTGATCTACGGACTGATCTTTATCCGGGTCTCCGGTCCCGGCGCCTTCACAGGTGTCCTGACGTTAGCCGTCTGCAGCATCGGACTTCTCACAAAGCGCTTCACCGAATGTCTGGAGGCCATCGATCCCGGCCCGTACCGGGCGCTCCTCGCCATGGGTGTCCATCCGGTTCCAGCCATCTGCCACAGCGTTCTCCCGCAGATCGCCCCGGCATTCTGCTCCGCCGTCCTCTACCGCTTTGACGTCAATATCCGTGAGGCGTCCGTTCTCGGACTCGTGGGGGCAGGCGGGATCGGCGCACCGCTTATCTTCGCGATGAACCAGTACGACTGGAATAAGGCTGGAGCGATCCTTTTGGGACTGATTCTGCTTGTGTGGGGCGTGGATATTCTGTCTTCACGCAGATAAAATAAATCCCTGCTCTTTCATCTCTTTTTAGGACTGTTTGCAGAAATTCCATCCTGCCCAGAAATATGCTTTCTACAACTGACGTCCAGCATGAACTACATAGATTTTATAAATAGTAAAAAGACCTTTTGACACAAAATAATCAACGATGTCAAAAGGTCTTTTATTCATTTTTTGACCCGGACACACAGGTCATCAGCCGCCTGTGCTCAGGTTCCACCTTTTACCGGATAGTCAGCCCGATGTATCGTCTCAGCTCGCCGGTTTCACCCATTCTGTCGCACCTGTCGATGCAGCAACAGGTTTCAGTCCCTGTTTTTCTACAAATTGATGGAGCATCTCCGCAGTCTCAGCGCGGGTAACCGTGCCCTTCAGATCAAGAAGATCGCTATCGGCTGCCATGCCACTCTGCGTGGTATCATAACCCTTGACCTGTGCATAGCGATAAAAGATCGATGCAAGCTGTTCACGCGTAACAGGATCATCCGGCCCAAATTTCTTGCCGTCAAAGTCTCCCATAATACCGTTTTGCTGTGCCCAGGTTACCGCATCGTAAAGCCCTACGGTGCCGGGACCATACTCAACATCCGTAAAGTGGTTCTTTCCCTCAACGGCAGGGCTGCCCGCCATACGGTAGAAGATCACCGCGATCTGGGCACGGGTGATATTGGTGTTCGGTGCAAAGGTCGTTGCGCTGATTCCGGACATCAATCCCTTCTCATAGACAAACATCACAACCTTATAAAACCAATCGTTCGCATACACATCTGTAAATGGATTCGTCCCTGCGTCTGGATCGCTCTTTATCCAGCCGGCGTAAACCGTCCTGTTTCCGATCGTCCTGAGTTCCGTGATCCTCTGTGTCAATGCCTGGTCGGAATACCAGCCGGTAAAATCATAGCCCTCACGGGTCGGAATATAATCGGAAAGGCTGACCGTCTTACCGTAGGTTCCCCCAATTGCACTTATGCCGCCGCCACCGTTCGCATGGAAGTTCAGCGTATAGCTGGTGGTATCATCGCTGCTTCCGGAACTGCTGCTGTCCTTTTTCGGGGTCGTCGGGACCGTTGGAATCGTGGGTGTCGTTGGAATCGTAGGTGTCGTCGGGGTCGTGGGTGTCGTCGGGGTCGTAGGTGTCGTCGGGGTCGTAGGTGTCGTCGGGGTCGTCGGG
>NZ_QWGO01000033.1:15875-31482 GCF_003435535.1 Desulfotomaculum sp. OF05-3
CGGGGTCGTAGGTGTCGTCGGGGTCGTAGGATCCTTCGGGACAGCCTGTCCTGCCGCGATTCTGATACCACAGCCCTTACAATAGGTGTCCCCCGTATAGCCATCCGCGCTGGCGGTGGCCTCAACTCTGCCGCGCACCTCGGTACCGCCCGTGTGATGATCTGGATTCAGTTCCCCATAAGCCGCGCCGCAGACAGAACACACCGCCTGATCTTTACAGGTGGCTGTTCCACCGGTGTGATCTTCCCTGATATCCTCTGCCTCACAGCGGGAACATTTCTTCCAATGCCGGGTTTCATTATGCTGCTGCACGCTGAAATCATGGCCGCACACATCCATTGTTTCTGATTTTGTGGCAGAGCAGACTGTACAGGTATAGGTTTTCTGGCCTGCGGTTGTACAGGTGGGCTGTATTGTCACTTCGCCGCTATCCCACTCATGTATTGATTCTTTACCGATGACATCACAGTTAGAGCATTTCTTCCAATGTTTATCGGCATCGCTCTGCCATTCGCCCCATGCGTGAATACACACAACCGGATTTTCTGGCTCCGGTATCACGATCACAAGTCTCCAGCTGGCATAAAACACCACATTCTCCGTAACAGGAAAAATATCTCCCGGACAGCCCGCTTTCTCTCCATCAGGATTATCCAGCGCCCAGTAATCAAGGATCGCTGATTGATATGTAAAACCAGACTCCGGAAGAACGTAATCCCCGGATATGCCTTCCACTGACTCCATATATCCCGGTGCTCCGTCTCCATTAAAAGAGACCGTGTAAGTTTCGCCCTTTACCTTCCAATTTTTCCATGCAGCTGCAAATTTGTCTTTATACGCGTCAGGAACATATATCGTCAGATTCTCCGGCCATGATTCACCGGGCTGATAAGGCAGATAAAATGCCAATGACAACTCTGCTTCATCCGGATCTTTCCAATGGGTGTGAACTTGCCCAAGTTGCGGGCATTTATGAAACGCGAAGGGCATCACCTTTTTGACACTATTTGGAATATCAATCTGCCTGAGGGTGTTACAGTCATAAAAAGCGGAACTCCCTATTGTTTTGACTGTTTTTGGAATTTGCACCTCACTGAGTCTTATGCATTTACTAAATGCATTTTGTCCAATCGTTGTCACTCCTTCCTCTATGACCACCTTGTCAATCTCAGACTTTTTGTCCTCCCAGGGACACCTTTTACCGGAACTAGTATTGTCGAAATCAGGCATTTCCCCTTTACCGGATATCGTAATGGTCTTATTGTCTCTGCTGATCGTCCATTTAATATCTGTGCCGAGGATAGGATTCTGGATGTCAGGAAACGGTCCATACAGCACCGCGGCAACCTTCAGATAGCGAGCGATATCAAGTACGACCGAGTCCTCAACGGAAAGCTGTATCATTGCGTCCTCAACAGCCTTAAACTGAAGCCTTACCTCCTCGATGTTATCGTTATTGATATCTGTTACGTCCGGCAAAGCATTGATCATTTCCTGTGCGCGATCGATAGAAGAGACTTTCCGCGCATTGGACCGGGTGGCGATCGCTTTATTTTTCATAAGCGCTTTCGCAGTTATTGGAGTGCTTTCGCTGCCATATTGACAATTTAATTCTTTTGTGATGCAGCCGCTTTCCTCACTGCATACATGGCCGCATTCGGTGGGCTCCACCGCATCAGATGGGGTGACCACTTGTTCCGTTATATCCTTCTGCGGATAACATTCCGGCGTATGTTCATGGATACATTTTTCCATCCACGTATAACATTCCCGGGTATGCTCATGGCTGCCCGCCCCTTTTCTCATTTCTGCCGCCAATACAGGCACAGAAACTAAAGAGAGCATCATACAGATACCGAGCAGTGCCGCATAGATCCGTTCTCTTTGTTTCTTTTGTTTTTCTGGCTTTCTCATTGATTTTCCCCCATTTCTATGGTATCTGTTTCCTTTTTCTGAACTTGATATAGAAAGCAGTGAGCACAACTGCCGCGGTAAAGGAAATGACCGCTTCCAGCACATATCCGCCAACACCCTCATGCAGCAGGATCGCTCCGTACATTCCCACGGCATCCATCGGCTGGCTCTGCACCGTCCCTACCGTTCCCAGAAGAGACAAAAACAGCAGAACGCACAGTGCCGACAGACTGCGAATGCTTCGCCGCGCCTGTCGGCGGCGAGATTCCGCTATACGCTCCTTTGCCAGTGCAACACGCTTTTGTGTATCGTACATGCACACAAAACCTCCTTTCTGAAAACTCAGCTTAAAGGCCTTTCACTTATATAGGTACAAAAATCCGGAAAAACTCTCACCCGGAAAGCAGATTTTTCAAAAAAAATGAGAGCTGCTTAAAAACAGCTCCCAAAAATCACAAAATAAAATTATATTACGATGTCAGACGGCGGGCAATCAGCTTTCCCGCTGCCAAGATCATTACAGGCAGAACATAGGCAGCATACTGCACTGCGCCGCCGTAAGCGATCAGCAGATTATAGAGCGCGTGAAACGTGATGGCTGCTCCCAGCAGACCGCAGGTTCCGGCAATCTTCAGCCAGGTCCGCTGCCACACATACGCAAGGCCTCCGCCTACAATGGCTCCGCAGATCACATGCATCGCTCCTGTTCCGATCCCCCGGAAAAAAATAAAGGAAAAATGTCCGGCTCCATTTTGGATCAGGTAGCAGATATTTTCAAAGGTGGCAAAGGAAAGAGCTGTGATCACGGCGGAGATTTTGATCTGTTCCGTCTTTGGCTCAAATATCAGCAGGTAAAAAAGCAAAGGCAGAAGCTTCATGACTTCCTCCACCACCGGGGCGATCTCCGCAGTGGCGGCAAAGGTATCCGCACCACAAAGTTCAGCGAAAAAGGTATTGATATAAGCGGAAAGAAGACACGCCCCCATTCCTGCAAGGCAGAACAGAAAGAATTTTGTCTGTTGTTTTCCCATGCACAGGGCGGCGATCAGTAACGGCGATGCCATACAGATAAAAACATTTTCAATATACGTCATTCCTGCACCGCCTTTCCCATTGCCGGCAGCAAAGCGAGCAGACAGCCTGCCAGCAGAAGATCAAACCAGCAGTATGGGCTGAAAATGGAATCTCCCGGCCAGAAGCAGCCAGAAGTCCAGAGGGCATATTCTAATGTCGCATAGCAAAGGACCCAGATATGAAAATATTTCATATTATTTGCAGTTCCCCTCTGCCTTCTGGCATAGGCAAGTCCCCGGATAGAAAAACAGGAAACAATGATCATCATACCGCACCAGAGCAGATTGGAGAGGATGTCTCCAAATGTGCAGTAAAACATGCACAGCGGAACACCGATCAGGACAGCACTTAAGGCCTTCCTGCACGGAAATCTCCTTTCTTCTTCCGAAGAAAGCGTGTATTGCAGCATGGAAAGGAAAATGACACTTGCAACCCAGCCGAACTCTGACACATAAAAGACCTGCGGCGTTTTGGAAAATAAGAGCAGATACAGCGTCCAGTAGAAGGATCCAAGGAAGAAACAGCCATAAAAGCAGGTCAGCAGGAAATACTCCTGTTTCCGGCTTTTCAGATACCGGATACCGCCCAGAAAAAAGCCTAACAGGGTAACCGCGGCTTGCAAGAGGTTACTGATGACTTCCATCTGTATTTTCCCCCTTTTGCTCCCCTGTCTGTTCTTCTTCGTTCAGTCTACGGATGCGGAAACATAGCACCGTCACGCACACGCCGAGAACAAAAGCGAGCAGTCCGACCACGATATATCCAAGTGCGGTGCTGCCGCCTAACATCGTCGCCGCTGTTTCAAAGCCAGAGGAAGTTCCCATCTCAATCCGGCTGACAGTATCAGGCATGGAAAGGGAAACACCTACGATCACCGCAAGACATGCGGCCACGCAGCAAACTGCTGCAGCCCATTCTCTCCGCAGTCTTTTTTTGTATTCTTTTTCCGCAATACGACGTTTTACTTCCACGATCCGTTCCTCATTACTTCGCATTGGTAATTCCCTCCCGCTCCAGTAATCCACGCAGACGCGCTTTTCCCCGGTATACCATATTGGTGATCTGCTTCTCACTTTTTCCCATGATCTCAGCGGCCTGCCGGTAGCTCATACCCTCAAAATAGGTCAGATAAAGAGCTTCCCGATAATCCGCCTTCAGCTCATCCATACAGATATGCAGGATCTGATCCCGTTCCTTAGTCCGAATGACCTCTTCCACCAACGTCTTTCCATCCGGTTCTTCCGTCAGGTCATCGAGGCTGAAGAAAAGCCGATGTCTGCTTTTATGGCGCAGAGCCATGTGCCGCGCTGCTTTATACAGGTAAGCCTTAAGACCACCGTCCCGGATGCGTGGCTTTTTTGTGAACAGATAGGAAAAGACTTCGATCATCAGGTCCTCCGCTTCGTGGACATCATGCAGATAGCCATTGATGTATAGGGTCAGCGGGTTACCGTATTTTCTCATTAAAGCCTCAAGTCCTGCTTCATCGCCGCGCAGATACTGCCTGTAAAGTTCTTCATCAATGACCATGCTGTTCATTTCCTTCTGTCTGAAATACTATACACAGTATATGTGGGCATCGGCATAATTTCAAGTCCTATTTTACTTCAAACTTCGCCCCGCGCTCCAGCTCATCCCCATCCATATGATAGATCGCGTCAATAATATAATTCCGGTACGTTGCGTTCCCATCCTGCGGTGTCAGCCGTTTATGGGCGATCTCCCCTGCGAGTCCCATAGCGCAGACTGCCGCTGCTGCCGCCTCAAGCGGATGCTCCTGATTTGCAGTCACAAATGCTGCTGTAAGAGCAGAAAGCTGGCAGCCGGTTCCCGTGATGGAGGACATCATCGGATGGCCATTGTAGATGCAGTACGCTTTTTTTGCGTCCGCCACGATATCAATAGCGCCTGTGACCGCGATCACTGACCCTGTCCTCTCCGCAAATTTCTTCACGAATGCCACCGCCTCGTCAAGGTTCTCTTCGGTTACACGGTCTGCGATATCCGCATCCACACCCTTTGTGGTCCCTGTTCCCACCGCAAGCGTCTTGATCTCGGAAATATTCCCGCGGATCACGGTGAATTTTACCGTTTTTAAGAGTTCGTTAGCTGTCGATGTCCGGAGTGTCGATGCCCCGACGCCCACCGGATCCAGCACTGCCGGGTGTCCCAGCTCATTGGCCCGCATTCCCGCGATCTTCATGGACTCGATGGTACGGCTGTTCAGCGTACCGATATTGATATTGAGGCCTGCGCAGATCGTCTGGATCTCCGCGACCTCCTCTTTATCGTCCGCCATGATCGGGGAAGCCCCGCAGGCCAGAACCATGTTCGCACAGTCATTGACCGTCACATAGTTCGTAATATTATGGATCAGCGGGCTCTTCTCCCGCACCTGATCAAACATCTGTTTTAACATGCTTCTCTCCTCTACTGTCCCATTGCTTCCTGCATACCTGCAAGGATATTGGCTTTCTTTAAGCTGTAGATCAGCACGCCGCTGATCACCGCGCCTCCGGCAGTTGAAACAAGGAACGGGATCACATATGCGTAAAATGCCAGACCTGCCGCACTCTTTCCCATAAGGAAGATCGCTACCGGATAGGCCGTGAGTCCGCCAAGAACCGATGTTCCAAATACCTCACCGATCAGTGTCGCCGGAATATTCTGCGTCTTCTTATACACAAGTCCGCAGATCAGCGCGCCGAACATACTGCCAGGAAATGCCATCAGGCTTCCAAGTCCCAGAAGATTCCGGATCAGCGCCGCCGCGAATGCCGCACCCAGTCCGTATCCCGGCCCCAAGAGAACCGCACAGAGAATATTCACCATATGCTGTACCGGGGAACACTTGCTCCCGAATACCGGGAATGAAAATAAGCTTCCTGCCACTGCGACAGCACAGAAAACGGCTGCTACCGCTAATTTTTTCGTATTTGTCTGTTTCATGATCTTTGTTGTGTGACCATTGATCCTGAAATTGGCCGCACATTCCTCCTTTGAAAGTTTTTTGTAACGGTTCAGTAAGTCGTAAGCCTTAATCAATCACAGACTTGAAGGTACTGAACCATTACAATTATTAAGGAAACGACTGTATGACCGCAGCGCTTCCAAAGGCGAATGATCACGTGGGCATTCCTGTATCATGCGGAATATTCCGTTTGGAAAATTCCCACTCATGAAAAATAATCCACGCACTTTCGCAAAAAACGTCCAGGTTTCCTCTCAGGATCCCTGTATGGAAGTCGGTCGATGCTTACTGGCATCCTCTCACGCCGGAACACGGCTTCCCATCGCTGAATTCATACAAGGCCCAGGGCGCTCCCCCTCGGCCCGCCGCCATCCGGCGGATCCCGTTTCTCCTTTCTCGAAGTGTACTTAAACAAAAAACAGGAGACACCTCCGCGGATATCCCCTGTAAAAATTCATCTCATGACTTCCTACGACGGCATTATCCGCATCAGGTAAAGGGTCGAAGTTCGATCACTTCCTCTCAGCCCGCCAACGAGCTCCCCTGTTTTTGTTAGTGTTATTATAACGCATCCCTAAAAATATGCAAGGAAAAAATGATCTGTATCCAAAATCCCAAATCGGCAAGATCGGCTGCCACAACTGCATTGTATGGAATTTTCAGTTCAGAAAATTTCCACATGTGGACATTAACTGCCGGCATCATACGCTGCCAGCATCATGCAGAATTTTCAATTCGAAAAATTTCTACACCTAAAGGGCCGATCCACCTATCTTTCCTGTTTTCCTTCCAGGTCCCTGTCAAGCTGCGCTCTCGCCTTTCTCGCGACTTTTCCTGCCGTACTGATCGTACTGCCCCGGACGATCATTCCGTTTCCGAAGCGCCTGCGGATGTCATCGATCGTCTCATCCACTTTCTTCTGCTTTTCACGGTCCTCCGTGTTTTCAAAGAGGGACATCTGGCGAAACTCATCCGAAGTCAGATCAGTGAGCGCCACCCCGATCAGGCGCAGCGGTTCACATTTCCAGCACTCATATAACAGTTTCTTCACCTGTGCGAAGATCTCCTCCGTCACATCCGTCGGATCCTCAAAATTTTTCTGGTGTGATCTCGTCTTAAAATCCAGCGTCCGGTAAGTCACCGCGACACAGCTGCATTTCTTCCCGTCTCTGCGCATCCTGGCTGCCACCACATCACACTGCGCAAGAAGCAGGGAAAGTGCCTGTTCATACGTCACGATATCCTCTTCCACCGTAGTCTCTGCGCTGTAGCCTTTGGCCTCCTCCCTCTCGCTGCGCACTGGGGAATCATCGATCCCGTTGGCGTACCGGTACAGCTGACGTCCATTCTTATCTCCCAGAAGCTGCCGGATCTCCGCCTCATCGCTTTTTGCCATATCTCCGATCGTTTTGATCCCGGCCCGCAGAAGTTTCTGCTCCGAGGCTTTTCCGAGGAATAAAAGGTCCCGCACGGGAAGCGGCCACATCTTCTCCGGGATCTCCGACGGAAACAGCGTGTGTACCTTATCCGGCTTTTCAAAATCCGAGGCCATCTTCGCCAGGAGCTTATTCGTACCGATGCCGACATTGACCGTAAAGCCTAGCTCATCCCGGATCTTATCCTTGATCTCATGAGCCACCGCCACAGGATCCGGATAGATCAGGTGCGTTCCGCTCATGTCAAGGAAGACCTCATCGATCGAAAACGACTCCATGACCGGCGCGTAGGAGGCGCAGATCTTCTTAAACGCTCTCGAGCACCGGTCAAACAGCGCAAAATCTCCCGGAACACAGACAAGATCCGGACATTTTCGCAGCGCCAGCGCCACCGGCTCCCCGGTCGTGACCCCGTACTTTTTCGCCGGGATCGATTTTGCCACGACGATCCCGCGCCGAGACTTCGGATCTCCGCCGATGCAGGACGGGATCTCGCGAAGATCCGGAAGTCCCTCTTTCACGCGTCTTGCCGCCTCCCACGATAAAAAGGCACTGTTCACATCCACGTGAAATATCAATCGTTCTTCCATACTGTTTTCCTCAAAAACTGTCATACTGCCTTGTTTTTTCTCAATTTCTTATTTTCCGCTTTATCCCGGTAACTTTGACGGATGATTCGCATGTGCCAAACGTCAACAGAACACCCTATTGATCCATGCAGAACCTCTATTTCTGCATTCCGGTGCACCGGTTCTTTCGGTCCGCATACCGTAACAGGAACCCGTTCCTCTTTATGGTTTTCATGGTCAGAAATTTTTTATGATGTTTTCTTCCTCATGATCCAGAAAAAGGTACAAGTAAAGATGATCCCCTTCACGACCGACGTAGACGTCAGCGCCCACCAGATCCCGTGAAGTCCCATAGATTCGGAAAGAATGACCGCGAGCGGGATCCTGGCACTCGTAAACGCGACGCTGATCACACTGCAGAGGCGCGTCCTTCCAAGTCCGGAAAGCGCACCGATCGTCGTCAGCTCCACGCACATGAACGCCTCACCGAAGCCTATGATCACAAGATATCCGATCGCAATCTCCACCGCCTTCGGCTCATGGAAAAAGACATCCGCGATCGCGCCCGGGAAGCAGATAAATATTGCGGAGACCAGAATGCCCCAGAGCCCGACCGTCCAGAGCGACACATGATATCCCTTTCTGACACGTTCCTTCTCCCCTGCCCCGTAGTTCTGCGCCACAAACGCGTTTAACGCCGCCGCAAAACCATCCGCGGTGTTCCAGGAGATCGACTCGATCTGTCCGCCGACTCTCTGCGTGGCGACCGCCTCCGCGCCGTACCCGGACACCATCCGTGTTAAGATCATGGAAATCCCGCAGTACGCCATTCCCTGAAGCGCGGTCGGGATCCCGATCCTGCAGATCCCCCGCAGAAGTTCTGACGGGATCTTCGCAAAAAGCCGGATTCCTTTCAGCACATTTTCCTTCTTCTGAACGGCAATCCCGACGACCATGACACTCATGACGATCGCCTGCGCTGTCACGGTTGCCACCGCCGCCCCGGCTACGCCAAATTTCGGAAACGGTCCCGGCCCCAGGATCAGGACGGGATCCAGGATCATGTTCATCACAAGTCCGATGAGATTTGCGATAAACGGCGTTTTTGAGTCCCCCTGCGCCGTATAGAGTCCGGTAAGCGTCAATGTCAAAAAGGAAAATACGATCAGCCCGCAGGCGATCTTTGTATACGCCAGAGCAGCCGCATGCGCCTCAGCATCCTCAAGCTGGAAAAATCCTACCATCTGCTCTGCAAAGACCAGGCAGATCACCGCATACATGATCCCCATCACTGCCGCCAGCTGCACAGCTGCCTGTGCGAACCCATGCGCTTTTTTCCGGTCACCGCGCCCGATGCACTGTGCGACCTGAACCTGTCCTCCCATACGCGCCATGGACGCCAGCCCCTGGGAAAGCCAGGTAAACATTCCCCCGACGCCGACTCCCGCCACTGCCTTGGAGCCAAGAAGTCCGATCCACGCCATGTCCGTGATGTTGTAAAGAGTTCCAAGAAACGATGATGCCATGATCGGAACTGCTAACTTCACCAGTGTCTTCATGATGGGGCCTTTTGTTAAATTTCCTTCCATTCTTCAATTCCTCATCTGTTTTATTTTTCATATCCGCTGCTATATCATACGGAGTTTTTCATTCCAAAAAATTGATGCCCGTAAATAACTGTGCCCGCCCATTCTTTAAATCCATTATACATGATTTCATATAAAATTTCATCCATAAACTAACGCAGCTGTTACCGCATGATGCTGCCTTTTAGCTAATCACACTACAACATTTCCGCAGTTGATCATATCAACGAAGACCTTCTCCTCATTTCTGATTACGCGTGTCCCACCGTTTCCATGTTCTCCTCATAACTTATTTTCTCTTATTCTGCCGCAGGGTCTTGCCGATATGGCATTCCTTTATTCCGCCACCTGCTCACCAGCAGAAAAAAGGCCGCCAGCGACCTGATCCTCCAGCTGGAAGCGACCGCGTCCACACCCTGATCCCCGGTCTCCTCGTCCTGCAGCATGTTTTCCACCTCTTCCAGGCCCAGCAGCTGATCGTCAGCAAATACGGGGTGCGGGAAGGATATCTGTGTGAGAGAGTGTTGAAAAAGTGTCACTAGAAGTGGCACTTTTCATTTTAACGGAAAACACCTCCACTGGATGGGTATCTGTCATCGTAGGCAGAAGCACCTGTATTGTATCCACAGCGGATCTTCCGGTGTTCACAAAGATGGCAGGACGCAGGATTTGTTGTGTTTTCTTTTTGTAAAATGCAAAAACTGTCGTATTTAAATAGTTTTTGCATTTCAGTGCACAAACTTTATTTTTTAATAATTATGAGGAGGACTGCCATTCTGTTTATCCCCGATCTTTCGTATTTATGTGCTGTTTCGTTATCCGCTCTATTCGTCCTGATATTCCGCCAGAGCATCTGTATCGATCGCCTTAATTTCGAATGTTTTCCGTGTTGCAACGCAAAAATTATGTTCGATCATCAGATTCGCAAGTTTCTCTCCATCGATCAGAATAATATGATGGATATTTGCATAATCCTTCGCCTTCTGTGAGAATCTGGCTGTCGTAACGAAAAGTCCATCGCCATGTTTCCCGGCGATTGCACCGACAAAGCTCTGAATCTCCGGCTGCCCGACAGCTCTGTCCGGTGCCCATTTCTTAGCCTGCATATAGATCAGAGAGAACCCCAGCTTGTCTTCCATGATAATGCCATCAATTCCATCATCTCCGGAAGCTGCCGTAGCATGACTTCCGTAGGCCACAGTCCCATACCCCATCTTCGAGAGAAGATCGATCACAAGCTTTTCAAATGTGTATGGCGAAATCTTCAAAATCTCACTCAGTAAATCCGAAGCAAGACCCGCATTGATCTGCTTGTATGCATCCTCGAGCTGATCATCCGGTGTGAGATCCGTTGGTCTGGAAATTCCAGGTTCCGGATCATTACCATTTGAAGGTTTCGAAACCGATGCGAAATCTACAAATGACGGAAACTGTTCCAGATATTTGGAATCTATTTTTTCCGGATTTTCTGCAGCAACCTTCTTTCCGGCCTCCGTAATAACAATCGCTGCGCGGGCAGGACTGTCAAGAAGTCCTGCCTTTTTCAGATATGTCTTCGCCCATGCAACTCTGTTTTTAAACACAGTCTGCCGGCCACTTGGAAGCATTTCTGCAAGGTCTTCCTCTGACAGATTCAGCTTTTTCGCTAAGATAGCCGTAACATCACTAATTTTATAGACCTCACCGTCTTTTACTGCTGTCAGCAGAGGCTTCATCAATTCATCGTATTTTGGCACTGCCATTGTTTGTCCTCCCCCTTGTTTCTCCTATTTATCAATAGGTGCTATACTAGTATCCGTTCCATACAATTCGATGTCTATATGAGGTTTATCTAATTGAACATCGATCCCGCTGGCATTATTGAGCATTCAGAACCCTCACGATCCGGTCAAGCAGCTCCTCAGATGCAGAATTGTCGAGATCGATCTGCAGCTTTCCAGAGCGGATGATCGCTACACTCTTTAAAGTTTCGATGTTTCCTACGGTCGGAACATCTGGCTGATGGATTTCAACAAACCTGGGAACCTCGTTTTCAATGAGTTCTCTGATTCGATGCTGCCGATAATAAAAGCAGTTTTCACTGATGTGGTTTTCCTTACACCAGGACTTAACGGTCTGGCCACTGTTTCTCTGTTCGAGGACCATAGTGATCCATTACTGCGTACGGACTTGGGTAACAAGCTGATCCATAAAGATGCCTCCTACAATCTACATATCTTAAAATTCTGAATATTTTCTTAGCTTGTCCTTCTGTGCATCAAGACTATAGCCGTCAACCTGAATAGCCGTAGATACACGAGTATATATGTAACATCTTGTTTTCTTCTTCAATAATCTCACACTCCTATTTCGGTAATACTAATGGCGAATTTTTCAATAATCCTGCAATAACAGAGTTGTATTTAGCTGTTCCATAATCCTCAACGATGCTTGTTATTCTAGCCCCGGCATCCTTGGAAGAAGCACCACACAGAAAAACTCTCTCATCAGCCGTCCCATAATCCAACACGATAAAACGATCATGAAATATACCACCAGTTTTTTTCATTGACAGTTTTACAGTTGGATATTCCTTACGGCTCCTTAATATCCCACAAACCGCAGAAAATCAAGGTTTCTTTGAAAGCAGACAAACCGTTTCAATATTTCCCTGAACTTTGATTTTATACTGCATAGCGAAAGTGACACTATTAACTTAAGGGGTGGGGTAAATACCTTAACCATTTGAAAATTCCTTTTAATGTTACTACTTTACCCTGTCCTCAGCAGGATCAACTGCATACCAATGTTCTGCATTTCGCCTACATTCTAACACAGGTATTCTTTTTGTCACTTCACGTTTCGTGCTTCCATCACTACGAAGAATTTCTCTCCATTCCACTGGTTTATTATAATATTTCATTTTGCCCCCACATTGAGGGCATCCTTCAATATGTATTTTCTCTATGGTCAATCTATTCCCATAACCACTAATTGCAAAATTGAAAAACAAAGGATGTCTCGTTTGCTTTTTAGCAATTCTTCTAAGTGTAAAAAAGATTAAAAACAAAAATACAAATATTATAAAAATAACAGAATATTTCTGCATATCTAAACTTATTGTGTTTCCATTCATCCCTCTAAAAAAGCAAACTATACTTTTTACTATTTTGGCAAACGGAAATATTCCTACAATTGCAATAATAGTGCTAATCCATGTTAAAACAGCTAAAGTAAATGGACTACGCCATTTTGGTTCTGGATCATAATTTACCGTCTTTTGCTTCTCTTCCGAGATATTATTGATAATATCTCCTGCTGCAATTTGAGTTTTTCCTGTAAAATTCACATTTCCATTGAAATTATTTTGCTTATACTCTTCTTTTCTTCTTCTCATATCGTCATCTTCCTTCTCTTTTGCGAAAAAGTATTCCTTCTGCCAAAATGTATACTGATAATTCCGAAAATCTTATCCCTGGGGTAAATCAATTCCCTCATACCCATTCTACGGAAACAGAAACACACATCTATTTTATTTCCAAAATAGCGAAATCCTTTGATTTATTGGGCTTTTCTTGACAGAAGGCATACCGTCTCGACTGTTGTTTCAGTTTCCAAGGGAAGTTCTTTCACTTCCTCGCCATCAACAGGCACAGGGAAGTTGAATACAATCTTCTTTATCCAGCTTCCGTCTTTTCTCTTTTCCGGGAACATCTCAATTCGCTCGATAAAGGCTTTCATAAACTCTTTCTGTTCTGCTTCCGTTGCGGAATGGTAGACTTCATCAAATGCCAGTAAGAGCCGATAAATGTTATCGCCGGAGATTTTCTCCTGCTGGATGCTGCGTATCTGACTTTGCAATTCGCCAATCTGAACTTCGATTTCTTCTATCGTATCATACTGTTCATCATATCGGCGCTGCAAATCCAAAATTTTTCTGTCATAGTGGGCATCGTTGATGTCCAAAGTATCCATCTGACGCTCCAAGCGGCTTTTCGTTCCAAAGGCTTGCTTTAGCTGTCCTTGCAGAACGGCGATCTGCTTTTCCATATCCTCTGTATCAACCGTCGTTCCAATTTTCGCTTGAATTGCTTCTATAAATCGTGGATTGCTGACCATAGCGGAGATGACCTTCGCCACAAATTTGTTGATTTCCGTCTGCTCGATATTCAGCCGGAAGCTGCACTCATGTCCCGTCGGCGTAACCGTATTTTTGCAGTAGTAATAATACCGTGTTTTCTTGTCCTTGCTATGAGCCTTGGCAGTATTGCCGTACATACTCTTTCCGCAACACGGGCATTTCAAAATACCGGATAGGATGTGTGCGTGGTCTGGATTGTTGACCTTTTCCCGCTTAAAGGAATTGATCTTGCGCTTTTCCTGTGCCAGATACCAATCTTCTTCGGAAATGATGGCTTCATGCTGACCATCGTAAACAGGGAACTCCGACTGCTCGACCACGTGCATCTCATTTCTTGTACCTTGCCTCTTTTCGGTTCTCCGTCTGCCATAAGCAATTTTACCCATATAAACGGGATTATCCAGTACGTCCTGCACGAAGTTCCTTGAAAATCCGGGGATGGTGTTATTTTGCCGCAGCTTCTTCACAAACCCGTTGCGGTTGAGATATTTGGCAACTCCGGCAACGCCCTCATTGGTATGGATGTAGCGGTCATAAATAACACGGATTACTTCCACTTCATCCTCCGCAATGACAAGGTTTCCGCTTTCCAATTTGTATCCATAGGGAGCGAAACCGCCGTTCCATTTGCCCTCACGAGCCTTTTGCTCCCGTCCTGCCATTGTCTGTGTGCGGATATTCTCTCGCTCGATTTCCGCCACCGCAGACAGCACGGAAATCATAAGCTTTCCGGCATCCTTGGAGCTGTCAATGCCATCCTCCACGCAAATCAGGTTGACACCAAAATCCTGCATGAGCTGCAAAGAGTTCAGAACATCGGCTGCATTTCTGCCAAATCTGGAGAGCTTAAAGACAAGCACATAGGAAACGCCGTCTTTGCAGTCCTGGATGTCGTTCAGCATCCGTTGAAACTCCTGCCTCCCTTGGATGTTCTTGCCGGAAAATCCTTCGTCAGAATACTCCCCGGCAACGACCATATCCTCGTATGCCGCATACTTCCGCAACTTGTCCCGCTGGGCATCCAAGCTGTATCCGTCTACCTGCATGGAGGTGGACACTCTCGTATATAGATAACATTTAAGTTGCTTCTTTTTCAGAATCGCCACCTCCTTCGCTCATTTCTTTTACCATCAATCCCTCGTTGCGGATATAATACTCCAAAAGTCTAAGCACATAATCCGGTGCATGGCGGTTGTCCAATTCCCACTCGGTCATAGTCCGGTAAGGAATATGGACGAGCTTGCAAAAATCTTTCCGGTTCAGTCCTGTGCTTTCACGCAACTTAATAATTCTGTTTTTACAATCCATTCGTCTTTTCTCCAAAAAAGCAAAAATACACGTTGCGTACATATTATAGCATAGCCGCAACAAGTACGCAACGTGTAAATTGTAAATTTTTACGCAGCCTTATCCGTCAAAGGCTGCGCTTGCTTATCATCCTTGGAACACTCCACCGTTTGCGGAGTATCCTGCTCTAATTTATCCAAAACCTGATGCCCGTACTTCTGGAGCATCTGGCTCATAACATCCACACAGCGGTCAAATGCCGCATTATATTTCGCTTCCTCATAATATTTCTTCAATAGGCGATTCCTCCATCAAAGTTCCATATCCTGTCCACGCTTCCGGGCAGGGTGTTCGTGTTCCTGTGTTTCCTTTCCTCTGATGAGGATAGAATTGATAAAAGCCCGAACCTTTTCGGATGCGATTTCCAGTGCATCCAGAAAGGGTTGGGCTTTCTGTTTGAGTTCCATATATTTTTCGCTTACCGCTTCATACCGCTGCTTCCAGATGGAAACCGTCTTTTCTGCGGAAGCCAATTTTTCTTTCAGTCGCTTGTTGTCAGCATTGGCAATAATACCATTGACCGCATAGTGTTTGAGCGTGTCGCATTCATCCGGATGTTGTGGTCAAGCTTTTTTGTAACACTTGTGGCT
>NZ_QWGO01000034.1:0-306 GCF_003435535.1 Desulfotomaculum sp. OF05-3
TACCCACGCGTTACTCACCCGTCCGCCACTCGGCAAATAAGAATCCATCCGAAAACTTCATCTTATTTACCTCGTTCGACTTGCATGTGTTAGGCACGCCGCCAGCGTTCATCCTGAGCCAGGATCAAACTCTCATGTTAAAGTGTTTGTATCCAGGTCCAAAATTTAGCTTGGCTAATTTTTAAACCGTTCTACTGTTTTATTAGGTTTTGTTCTGAATGTTCTCATTCATGGTCTAAACCAGAGACCATTTTTATAAGAATTTTCAGGGTTTTACATACTGTTCAGTTTTCAAGGAACTTTTTT
>NZ_QWGO01000034.1:316-30332 GCF_003435535.1 Desulfotomaculum sp. OF05-3
TTTTACATACTGTTCAGTTTTCAAGGAACTTTGTTTCGTTGTCGCTTTCGTTCTCAGCGGCAACTCGTTTATTCTATCATACCGTTTCCGGTTTGTCAAGAATTTTTTTAACTTTTTGAAGGAGTTTTCCTTCATAAGTTAAAGCGCAGAAGGAGGGATTTGAACCCTCGCGCCGCTACTAACGACCTACTCCCTTTCCAGGGGAGCCCCTTCAACCACTTGGGTACTTCTGCATTGGTTGACTCACATCTTGCTTTTTTACAAGATCGTTATTCAGTTCTGCACCAGGAACTCATCTCTCTGGCTCCGCAGTACAGTTAGCGGAGAGAGTGGGATTCGAACCCACGCGCCCTTGCGGACAAACGGTTTTCAAGACCGCCTCGTTATGACCACTTCGATATCTCTCCAAAGCGCTCTCTCAAACGTGCTCATTAATAATACCCCACAATACCATTTTTGTCAAGCATTTTTCCAAGTTTTTTTCGTTTTTTTATTCTTTTCTAATTGTATACAAAATATGCTATTCCCATGCATTGCGATCATCAACATCTGGTATTCTCATGTCATATATCCAATAAACTCATTTCTCCTTTTGAAAAGAATTTTTTCAGAATTTTTCTAAAAGTCTAAAATTCGTAACTGTTTAGTAGGTCTGCGCACTTGCTGCGCTGACCGTAAGAAAACATAGGCTGGAGGGCAAAAATCCCATCAGCGAAGCTGATCTGGAATGGATTTTTGCGTGTAACTATGAAGGTACTGAATAGGTACTAAAATTCTTTTTATCTGTTCAGCCAGAAAGGCGTGATCTCCTTTTCCCGGAAGACCACGCCTCTCTCTGACTGCCACTGGCAGATCCATATCTTCTATTATAGAAAGAATCTATTGTACCCTATGAGCACAAAGAGCCTCCGCGATGATCATATCCTCCGGAGTTGTCACTTTGATGTTTGAATAACTTCCCTCGATAAACTTCACCTTTGTGTCCGTCATCAGTTCCACTACCATTGCATCATCCGTAATACGGCTGCGGTCTGTTCCGGGTGCAAATACCTTCTCATAGGCGCGGTAGATCAGACCGAAGCGGAATGCCTGAGGTGTCTGGATCTGCCATAAGGTACTGCGGTCCGGCGTGCTTGCAGAAAATCCCTCCGCATCCGCTGCCTTGATCGTATCCTTAACCGGCATCGATGCCACACAGGCAGAAAACTCCCGGACACCATCCACAGCTCTCGCGATGATCTCTCCGTTTACAAGCGGTCTTGCACCATCATGGATCAGAACGATACCGTCCTCTGCGAATCCTACGGTCTTTAAAGCGCAAAGTCCATTCCGGACAGAATTATACCGTTCTTTTCCTCCCGCAACGACCTGTCTCACTCTGGTAAATCCATACTGCTCCACGATATTCCTTTTACAGAATTCCACTTCGTCTGCTCCGGCCACCAGAATAATCTCATCCATCCCTGCCTTCTCAAAGGCCCGCAGGGCATGAACAACCACCGGTTCCCCCTTTAAGAGAAGATACTGCTTTGCCACCTTGCTGTGCATCCGCTTTCCATGTCCTGCTGCCAGCACGATGGCTGCTGTTTTCACCTGTTCCATTACCGCTCTCCCAGTTTTAGGTTCGGCACCGCATTGAGGTCCCAGCCTGCGCGGACTCCGTTGATATACTCATAGTATCCCGCAGCACCGATCATTGCTGCGTTGTCGGTACAGAAGATCGGTGACGGATAGTAGAATTCGATTCCGGCTTTCTCACATGCCGCCTTCATGCCTGCGCGCAGGGCAGAGTTTGACGCAACGCCGCCCGCAATGGCGAGCTTCTTGTATCCAAACTCCTTTGTTGCCGCAACGGCACGGCTCACGAGAACATCCACCACCGCGTTCTGGAAGGAAGCGCAGAGATCCGGCACACAGATCGTCTCTCCCTTCATCTCCGCCTGGTTGATATAGTTTAATACAGCGGATTTCATGCCGCTGAAGCTAAAGTCATACTGGGATCCGCCGACTTTTGCCCGCGGAAATTCCATGGCATGAGGATTTCCCTCTTTTGCCGCCTTGTCGACCTTCGGGCCGCCCGGGTAGCCAAGACCTACGGCGCGGGCAACTTTATCGAATGCCTCTCCCGCCGCGTCATCCATTGTGCGTCCGATGATCTCGAACTCACCGTAGTCCTTCACGATCACAAGATGCGTATGTCCGCCGGACACGATCTCGCAGACAAACGGCGGTTCCAGATCCGGGTGCTCGATAAAGTTTGCGGATACATGTCCCTCGATATGATGAACCGGCACCAGCGGCTTCTTTGCGGCGTAAGCGATAGCCTTTGCCGCCGCAACGCCCACGAGAAGCGCGCCCACAAGACCAGGTCCGTAGGTCACAGCGATGGCTGTGATCTCATCTAATGTCATGTGTGCTTCGTCTAAGGCAGCCTGAACCACCTGATTTACCTTCTCAATATGTTTCCTTGACGCGATCTCCGGCACAACCCCGCCGTAAAGTGTGTGGAGCGCGATCTGGGATGAGATCACGTTAGAAAGCACCTCACGGCCGTTTTTTACAACAGCGGCCGCTGTCTCATCACAGGAACTCTCGATTGCAAGTATATATACATCTTCTTCAACACTGTGTATCTTCATTTCTTAATCCTCATCAAATCCAAGTTCAGCAGACCAGCCGTCGCGGGCAGTCTTAATTTTCGGGAAGATTTCCCGGATCTCGTTTAAATATTCCTCCGGATGCATTAAGGACGGGCTGTAATGGGTCAGCCACATCTCCCGCGGATTCGCCTCTTTACCGAGCTTTGCCGCCTCCTGGAACATCATATGCTTATTCTCCCGCGCGTTGGCAATTTTTTCCTTCTCACCGTACATGCCCTCGCAGATAAAGAGGTCATTGTCCGCGGCATATTCGGCGATTGCCGGAACCGGGCGCGTGTCAGTCGTGTAGGTAACGGAAATTCCGCGGCGCTTTTCTCCCAGCACCATGTCCGGGGTCAGGATCTTACCCTCGTGCTCGATGGTCTCGCCTTTCTGCAGTCTGCTCCAGAATTTCTGCGGAATCTCCTGGGCTCTCGCCCGTTCCACATCAAATTTGCCGTTTCTCGGGATCGTAATGCGATATCCATAGCAGGTCACGCGGTGGTTTACGCGGAATGCGTCCACCACATAGGGACCCGCCTGAAATTTTTCTCTCGGCTCCGTGAGTTCTTTAAACACAAGCGGGAACGGAAGTTCCGGCGCAATGGTGCGCAGGGCACCAACGACACGTTCCAGACCTTTCGGTCCCACCAGAAGTACCGGCTCCGTGCGCTCCGCGTTTCCCATGGTCAGGAGAAACCCCGGAAGTCCGCTGATATGGTCGGCATGGTAGTGGGTGAAGCAGATCACGTCCACCGGCTTCGGGCTCCATCCCTTTTCTTTCAATGCGATCTGGGTTCCCTCGCCGCAGTCGATCAGCAGATTGCTACCATCGCAGCGCGCCATCATGGACGTTAGCCAGCGGTACGGCAGCGGCTGCATGCCGCCGGTTCCCAGTAAACAGATATCTAACATGTATTTTCCTCTGCATTCTATGATAATAAAAGTTTATATTTATCCAGTCTGCACGTATCATACCATAAAGCGGAGGTCATATGCAAGAGATGGAAGTTGATTCCTGGGCAGGAACCGCAAGAAGTATTACTGTTCACGCTGCGCAAACAGTAACTGATTTTGCCGATGCTTCACATTCCGAATCGGCAAAATCCATTACCATCACTGTATTGTACGGAATTTTCAGTTCAGAAAATTCCTACCCGTGTACAGTGACCAAGAAGTACAGAACTGCCGACGTCAGCTTCTTCTGAATACCCGGCAATAGAAAACGAGTACAGACAACCGCCCGTACCCGCTTCTAATATTCAAATATGCTCTTGCAGCGCAATCTGGTCTGAACCTGTTTCAGCATAACGGCATTTCTGCCGCATACCGCCTGCGTTTTCAAAGCAGCTCGATCTCATCCTCCACGTCCACCGGAACCCGGAACTCCGCTGTCACTTCGTTGTAGCAATCCTCGCACAGGTCAAAATGGTGGATCTCCCCGTCTTTTTCCGAAAAGAAGTCCCATCTGTGATCTGATGTAAACACACCTTCCCGCACGATCCCATGTTTCACCGCCAGTTTTTTCCCACAGCGGTTGCAGATCACACAATCCAGCCTGCCATCTTTTCCGTATTTTCTCATCGTTTCTTTTCCTCCGCCTTCTTTATCTCCGGCTCTTCCGGAGTCCCCTACAGTATAGCGGATATTTTCATGATTTTAAGTGGGAATCGATGGAACGGAACGTCTCCACATGATGAGGGCATCCTCCACCGGATTCTGATAGTAATTTTTCCGCACAGCCTCCGCCTGAAAACCATAGGATATATAAAGGTTTATGGCAGGTGTGTTTCCGGCGCGCACCTCCAGAGTCAGGTCCGGCGCTTCCTTTTCCTTTGCAGAGATTTCCAGACGGTCCATGAGTTTCTTTGACTCCCCACAGCCCCTGTGTTCCGGGAGCACTGCGATCCTCATGAGCTCGCCTTCGCCGGCGAGGAAGCGGAAATTCGCGTATCCGATCCTGGTGCCGTCTGTATCTGTCAGCACCCAGGCCTCGTCCCACTCACTCTCAAGCAGGTCAGAGAGGAGCTTTTCAGACCAGGCATCCGAAAAGCAGGTCTGTTCGATCTGCTTCACAGCGGAAATATCATCCACAGTCATCGCGCGAAGCACAGCTCCTGCCTGTTCCGCGGATTTTTCACCGCTGTTTTCGTTATTTATGTATTTATTGTGATTGTTGGAATTTTCATGAATAATGTCTTTTTCCACTATATTCTCCTTTTCAACCGCATTCCACAGGCTTGCACACCATGCACGACGGATCTGCCGGATTTTTGCCGGAATTTTCGTTCATGTGAACAGACTGCCGGGAAATAAATTCCCGGCAGAGTCTTATCACAATATTCGATTCCATATATGACTTTACAGCCAAGTCCTATCTCTTTTTCTTCGGCGTAAAGTCCTCCTCGATGACCTTCCATGCAGCCTCAACGCTGAAGTACTCGCGGATGTATTTCTGGGTCTCCTCGCACATTCTGCGGCATTCTGCCGGATCCTGATACATCTTGACTACCTCGTCAGCGAATGCCTCCGGTCCGTCGGCAACCTTCATGACGCGATCCGCCTCCGGGATTCCCTCGGAACCGATGGATGTGGTGACGATGGCAGCTCCATTGTAGACTGCCTCAACGACCTTGCCCTTAACTCCGGCGCCGTAGCGCAGCGGAACCACAACGATGCGGGATGTGGAATAAAGAGACGCAAGCTCTTCCTCCGTGACAAAGCCTTTGACAATGATGCCGCTTCCCGGCTGTTCAAGCGCTTTGATCTCGTCTGTCACCTTAGAGCCAACCACATAGAAGTTTACGTCGATCCTCTGTCTGATCAGCGGGAAGATCTCCTTTGCGAACCAGAGAACCGCGTCCGCGTTCGGCGGATGCGCGAAGCCGCCGACAAACAGCAGTCCTTCCCTCTTTGCGAAGTCCTTGTCGATATTCTCCAGGAATTTCTCATAGACATAGGCTGTGATCGCCTTGATCCTGTACTCCGGATGGATCGCGTGAATCGCCTCCTCCTCCACGTAGGACGGATAGTAGGAGACCGCCGCCTTCTCCATCAGGGAGAATTCGATGGATTTCCAGTAATCGGACTCCCGTTTCTTCTTGATATCGCCGGTGAGCTCGTACTCCCGGTACTCTCTTAAGAAATGCAGGTCATGTCCGTAGTAGATCACCTTGATATTGGTGTTCTTCTTAATAAAATCAACATACTTGATGGCGATATGCGGACGGTTCAGGTACGCAAAATCGATCTCATCTTTATTCTTTGTCAGCCAGTCCCAGATACCTGCCTGGTACTCCGGCCCATATAAGATCTCCACGCCCATCTGCTGAAGTGTTGTGGAGTACGGCTCCTCGTGAAGGAAGTTGTCTCCGAGGAATTTCACGGAATATCCCATCTTCACGAACATTTTGAGGTACTGGTAAGTAGTCTTGGAACCCGCGTCCTTATCGAAGGTCGGAACATAATGGTCCACGACAAGGATCACCGGCTTCTTCTGGCTTCTCTCACGGGCACGGAACGGGTTCGGATTGCCTGTATTTACAGACTGCTTTTTGAACTCCTCCGCCCACTTTTCCTTTAGCTTCTTACTGTTCTCCACCTGGTAGCGCTTTAGACCAGTTCCATTTACGTCGGTACCGTTGGAGACGCCCTCGAAGTGGATGACTTTTGACAATGGCTGGTAGACTACGCGGTATCCGGCTTTTCTCACCTCGAAGGCAAGGTCAGAATCCTCGCAGTACGCCGGTGCAAACAGCTCGTCGAAACCGCCGATCTGTTTCCAGAGGTCATTGGATAACAGGATCGCCGCACCGGAGATATAGTCCACATCCTTCACGTAGTTGTATTCCGGCTTCTCCGGATCGTCAAGACGTCCATAATTCCAGCCGGAGCCGTCACTCCAGATGATTCCCCCCGCTTCCTGGAGACGTCCGTCAGGGTAGACCAGCTTGGAGCCAACCATACCGATCGTCGGATCAGACTCGATGAGGTTCACGAGTGATGAGAGCCAGCCCGGAGTTACCTGTGTGTCATTATTTAAGAACATCACATATTTTCCGCGGGCCGCCTTCGCTGCCTGGTTACAGTTTCTCAGGAAGCCCTGGTTCGTCTTGTTTCTGCAGATCACGAGATTCTCCGCGTACAGGGACAGCTCCTTCGTCGCGTCCGTGGACACGTCATCGGCGATGATGATCTCATAGGTCACATCCTTCGTGTTCTCTAAGATTGAGAGCAGGCAGGCATAGGTATAGTGGATCTGGTTGTAGACCGGGATCACGATGGATACGGTCGGGTGCTCCACATAGTCAAAGTGGAGTTTTCCATGCTCTAAGTAACCGGCGCCGATCTTAAAGTCGCCGCGGATCCTGTTTCTTCCGTCCTTTGTGAAGTACAGCCTTCCGTATTTTCCCGGATGGAGGACGGTATTCTTGAAGTACCCCGCGATCTTTCTCTTTCTTGTGCCCTTCGGCATGACTTTATCCACAGCGCGGTGGCATTTCCGGAGAACTTTCCACATGATCGCCTCATGTTTCGACAGGTACTGCAGGTCTCCCGCCATTCTCGCGTTCTCGCTTCTCAGGCTGGCGATGATGGCATCCAGGTTCGTCACATGATTGTTTGTGAGACGCTGGACTTCCTGCTGCTTCATGATCGTGATGTCCTTCTCGGAAATCTCCTGCTTTAAGTTCTCGCACCAGTCTTTTACCTTGTAGAGCTCGCTCTCACGGTCAAGAAGAAATTCCACGGTCTTTGTCGGCTGCTCGTACTGTTTCATGTAGCCGAAGGAGCCTGCATCATGGACATAGGACTGGAACGCCTTTTCCATGCCGTCAAAGATCTGGAGTTCTCCCCCTGTGATCCCGAAATGGGCATAGAGATCTTCTTCTTTTACGTTGAGGACTCTCTCGTAGCGTCTGTAAAAATATAAGAGGTCGCGGTATTTCAAAAATTTCTCCGGGATTGGGAAATCAAATACCCATTCATAGTCGATTCCATAGATGCAGTTCTCGTTTTCCGGCACCATCAGGTTCTCGAAGAGCCCATCCACATTGGAGAACGCGGCTGCCTTATCGTCGATCATCGGAACTTTTCCGAATACCGTCTCGAACTCCGGTGTCGCCTCAAAGATTTTCGCGTCTGCATTTTCCGGGAACAGCACCTTCATCACGGTCTCAAGCTCCTGATACGGAACCTCGCCCATAACGATAGCTTCGCCCAGGGCATCCCCGACCGTCTTGCCGTTTAAGTACTGGAAGGAGACCGTCTTCTTATCCTTTTTCCATTCCGGCTTCAAGAAACGGATGGCAGGATTCAGATCACGGATCTTCTCATATTTTTCTCCGAAGGAGCGGATATGCGCCTCGCCAGCCTCTGTGAGAGCCGTTTTTTCAACGGTGAGAACTTCGTCCTCCCGCACGATCTCTGTCTTTAACTGGAACTGCGCCGCTCTGGTCCGGTTGTATTTTACAAATAAAATCTGTCTCATGCCTTCCCCTTTTCCCACATGCCAAGGAATGAGTTCGTGAATTTCGTGAAGTCCCCATTTCTGCATGCGTTCGCCATGGCTTTCTCCTCGTTTCCGAACCAGAGTCCCGGTCCGTCAAGACGGGCGGAGATGTTCGTCACATCGCCGGTCTGCGGGAGATAGCCGTCGGAGTAGATGGTCACCGGGTAACGGTAGTCCGGAACCGGATAGTAGAGCATTGCGGTTCCGCCAAATTTCTCTTTTAAGTCCTCAAACAGACCACGGAACTCCACCTCCAGGAAGGAGTGCTCAAATGGCTCCGCTCCCATGAAATAGCGGACACCAGACTCATTCTCCGCTGCCGCTAAAAGCCTTCCGCCAGGTCTCACAAGAGCAGCTGCTCTTGCCAGCAGATCTGCTGCCCCGTTTTTCTCTGTCCCGGAGAGCATGGACGGCAGGATCACATAGTCGAAGCCATCCTTATAGAGAGCATCAAGTTCTTCTGCCGCACGCTCTTTTCCCTTGTACTCTTTCCATCCAAGAGACTCTGTTCCCGCCTTTGGAAGTTCGCCGCGGACCAGGCAGAGATTTTCCTTCTCTCCGTGTCTTTTCCGGTTCACCTCCAAGTTCTCATCCAACGGATCCAGAACGACCACCTCACCGGCGCGCTCCGCAAACAGCCCGGTACAGGAACCGTAGTCGGATCCGACCTGGAGAACCCGGTCCTTTTTTCCTATTTCCAGCCACTCGAAAAGGTTTTCCCTTAACGGCGAAAATGCGTAGAGACACCACGGGCTTGTTTCACCCCGCAGTGCCGCCTCCGCATCTCCTTTATACTTTTCGAGCAGGTCAAGAAGTTCATAACTGTAATCCTTCATCTTTTTCTCCCGCTTTTACGCCCTTGTGAGCGATGTCTCCACCTCAGACTCCATGTCGTAGACGCCGACCGTATTCTTGTTGGAGATCACCGTAATGTTTGCAATGTTGTACAGGCGGTGGTAGACCACATGTTCCTCGCCCTCGAAGCCGGTACAGCTCATAGAGAGCAGGTACTCGCCGCCCTGTAATGTCATCTTCTGGGTAAAGGAAACGTCGTAGACATCGCCATCCCCCACCGGTTTGATATCGCATCCCTCGTACATGGTGTTCGTTCCGGTGAGGTCTGTTCCCTTTTTATCGCGGATCGTGTAGGTAAAGATCGGACTCTTGATCGGCGCATGGAAGCGGATCCGCTCCTTGATCGTGAACATCTCTCCCTTTAACAGGAGGTTTGTGAGATTTCCTTTCGAATCGAAGAGTCCCAGGTCGAAGATCTCAGCCCGGCCGTCACCGTACTCGGTGCGGTCTGTGTTGATGGTGATCTTATCCTTCATGAGGGATCCGTCGGAATGGGATTCCTCCGCCTTCGCCTTTTTCTCATCGCCTAACATCCCGCCGGAATAATCGCTCTCCAGTTCTTCATTTAAGGAATCCAGCTGGTTTGCCAGGATCTTCTTATAGAGATCCACCATGTGGCCCGGCTCACCTTCCGCGATGAATTCGCCCTTGTTTAAGAGAACGACCTTATCGCAGTATTTAATAATACTGCCCATATCGTGGGTAACCATGAGGATCGTTGTTCCCCTCTGCTTGATCTCCTCCATCTTCCGGTAACATTTTGCCTGGAAGAATACGTCTCCGACGGACAGGGCCTCGTCGACGATCAGGATCTCCGGCTCCACATTAATGTTGAGCGCAAACGCCAGACGGACGAACATACCGCTGGAGTATGTCTTCACCGGCTGATAGACAAAATCGCCGATATCCGCAAAATCCAGGATATCCTGCAGCTTCTCATCCATCTCCTTCCGGGAATAGCCCATCATCGTGCCGTTCATATAGATATTTTCGATTCCGGTGTAGTCCATGTTGAAGCCGGCACCAAGCTCCAGAAGTGCGGAGATCTTTCCCTCAACGTCCACCTGGCCTGTGGTCGGTGTAAGGACACCGGTGATGATCTTTAAGATCGTTGATTTACCGGAACCGTTCGTTCCGATAATGCCCACTGTCTGTCCTTTTTCTACGTTGAAGGACAGACCATTTAAGGCATAGAAGTCTTTGTGATAGCTTTTATGTGTCGGGCTTAAGGACTCTTTCAAGCGGTCGATCGGCTTGTCGTAGAGCCTGTACACCTTCGTCACGTCTTTTACTGTAATCGCATTGGCAGACATGGTTTCCTCCTACAATACATCTGAGAAATGCGGGCGAAGCCGCTTGAATACTTTGAGTCCCACTAACATGGTGATCAGGGTCACTGCCCAGAAATACACGGTCAGTGTCGGACGCATGAAGAACCAGTCTCCCGTCAGCATGCTGTCACGGTATCCCGCCGCAATATAGTAAAACGGGTTCAGCTTCAGGATCATCGGAGCCATCGTCAGACCTTTGTCGAGGAATAGCTGCTCGCTGTACATAATCGGGGTCAGCCACATGCCGAACTGCAGGCAGATGCTGACGATCTGTGCCATATCCTTGAAGAATACCTGGATCGCGCTGGTAAGATAGGTGAGCGCCAGGGCGTACATGGATGCGGCAAAGGAATAATAAATGATCTGGATCCAGGAAATCTGCGGTCTTTTGCCGCTGACCAGGAATACGATGAACATGATCGCAACAAAGAACACATGGACGAACAGGCAGGAGATCAGTTTGATCACAGGCAGGATCTCCACCTTAAATACTACTTTTTTTACCAGGTAGTTGTATTCCTGAAGGCATCCTGTTCCGCAGTTTAAGGCTTCGGAGAAGAAGAACCACGGGGCGATACCCGGAACCAGCCACTGGACATAGGAGGCGTTCGGCACCGGCGGCGCACTCTTGAATCCGATGGGACCGAAGATGAGCCAATAGATCAGGACGGTGACGATGGGCTGGATAAACATCCAGACAACGCCAAAATAGGAGCCGACAAAACGTTTTCTGAAATCTGCCTTGGAGAGTTCCCAGATCAGTTTTCTTTTTGCCACCAGCTCCTTCAGTAATGAAGTCAGATAATTCACGTTTTAACAACCTTTCTGGTCTCCGGGGGCGGGGCCGCTTTTCGCGCGGTCCCGATTGGAGACTAAGTGTGAGTTTTTCAATTATAACGTTTCAGCTCTTCGCCTTTTCATTTTGATATTGCTTCTAACCTCATATAAAAAATCGATTTAATCAGGTTATCTGCACATTCTTCTATGCATCACAAAAAGCTGCTGAGCTGTCTTTTATTACTATCTGTCGAATTTAAAAATTTCTTTAAATCCCGGCCATTTCTGGTCTTTCTCGGAGATGATGAGCTGCATGTCCGGTGTGATCGGCCACTTTACGCCGATCGTCTCATCGTTCCATGCAAGTCCGCCCTCGTCACCCGGATGATAGAAATCGGTGCACTTGTAGGCAAACTCTGCCTCGTCGGAGAGAACGACAAAGCCGTGTGCGAAACCTTCCGGAATGTAGAACTGTTTCTTGTTCTCTGCGGAGAGCTCAACACCGAACCACTTTCCGTATGTCTTGGAGTGTGTTCTTAAGTCAACGGCTACATCGAAAACTGTTCCGCGTACCGCACGGACGAGCTTGCCCTGCGGGAACTGCTTCTGGAAATGAAGGCCGCGGAGTACGCCCTTTACGGACATAGACTGGTTATCCTGTACGAATACCATGTTGAGTCCAGCCTCTTTGAAGTCGTTCTGGTTGTATGTCTCCATGAAGTATCCGCGCTCGTCGTTGAATACGGTCGGCTCGATCACATGAAGGCCTTCGATTACCATTCCATCTGTTTCACAGGAAGAAACTTTGATCTTTCCCATAGTTTTTACCTCACATTTTTATAAATTTACGGCTGCAATATTTCTCTTTCGGCATATACCCATCTCATTTCTGAAGCAGAAATATATGCTTTTCCTGCACACCGCTGTATTTTCGCCATTTTTCGGCATTTCCGCACTACATCATACCACCCCACAGGCGGAATGACAACTTTTTTCTGCGTTGTGCCACTGCGCCGCCATTTGTATATAGAAGCAGGCAGCAGGTCAGTTTACATAATTTTTAACTCTATTTCCAGTAATTGCGGTTCATAGACAGCTTTACTGCCAATTTTCTTGGCAGCTTCTTATACCTTTTCCCGGCAAGATACCCCAGATACTTGAATCCGCTGTCCACCACAAGCTTCGGGACGAGGTACGCGTGCCCCGTCTTTACGAGCCAGCGGGCTGTGTCCTTCACCATGCGGATGCCCTCGCCCTCGGACCGGATCCCGGAGAATACGTCAGGATTGTCCGCCTGGGAGATCGCCAGGTCAAAATTTCTGTGGAACTGCTGGGACGCTGTATAGTTATGGGAGTGGATCACTCTCGCGTCCGCCGCGTAGTAAACCGCGTATCCATTCTTCATGGCCTTCGCCGCGAAGATCATGTCCTCGTTGAAGATCGTCTTCCGGATAAAACCACCAAGTTTCCTATAGATCTCCCGCTTATATGCCGCGCAGACATTGGAACAGAAGTAGGTCTTGATCCCCAGGGTGTCGAGATCTGAAAGTCTCTTGACCCGGCTTTTGTCCGGATAGTTAAAATCTCTCGTGTGGCGCTCGATGATATTGCAGTCCGTTGCCGGAAGCTGTCTCGCATATGCCACAGCGATATCGTCCCCGGAGAAAAGTGCGTCCGTCAGGGCTTTTATCAAATTTGTATCCGCTGGAAGCGCATCATGGGTCATGCAGACACAGACATCCGCGTCGGAGTGCCCGATCCCTGCGTCTCTTGTAGCACCATGATCAAACTCTTCCTTCGTCACATGGTACACGGAGAGATTTTCCGGGAGTCTTCCCGGTTCCAGGGTCTCCGTCCACTTATCCCACAGGTACTTTTCTGTATTCATGATGATCAGCCGATCCACCGGTACGGTCTGGCGTCCCAGCCGGTCAAATAATTCCAACAATCTGTTTCCCGGACCATAGACCGGGATGATCACATCAACCTTCATCGTGTTTTTGAGCTCTCTCTTTCTGTTTCATAAATCCTGCAGAGAAAATTCCAAAGAATACCATCAGTGCCGCCATCAAAAGCATGTATACGAAGGCGCCGCCCTGGATTCCTCCCATCCGGACGAACCAGCCGGAAGAAAGCACCGCGAGTACGCTGACGAAGGCGTAGCCCAGGATGATGAACCTCTGTTTCTGCATGATAATAAGGGAATAGTAAAACAGGTTCATGAATGCATTGAGGGCGCCGCCGATGATGATCAGTACCAACGCCATGCGGCAGGTGGAAAGTCCTTCTCTTAAGTTTGGGTACAGCAGGCTGATCACCGGAATTCCCAATAACCACGCACCGCCCACCGCGAGAACGGTCAGGGCCGCAATGATCAGGGCAAGGTTCATGATGATCTTCCGGAATGCTTTTAAGTGGCCTGTCTCCCAGTCCACCGCGAGCTTTGTGAGGTACGGTCGGATCACGAAGCCGGCAACCAGGTTGATTACGCTGGTCGGCATGAAGATCGCGCCGTAGACTGCGAGATCACGGTCTGCCATATGGGCCTCGATGGCGTATTTTGATGCGGAAAAGATATAGAAGTCCAGAACCACCGAGAAAAATAACAGAATATTATCCCGGAAGAGCTGGAATTTCTTTCCGCGCCCCGACTTCCATGTCACATTCGGGAGTTCCCGGATCACAAGGAAATCAAACAGGGAAAATCCCATAAACTGCGCGCCGACTGCCCAGATACTGGCCGTCAGAAGCTCTCCTGTCACCGCGAGACTTCCGAGGAAACAGGTTACGGAGAGGATCGTCCGGAACGCGTTGGATTTTCCCGTCAGGTACAGTCTTCCGCTCCGCTGAAATTCTGCCTCGTATGTATCCGCCAGGGCATCGATGACCTTGTAGACCACCATCAGAAAAACGACAGCTGCCTTCTCAAAGGTATATCCGCTGACAAGGACGTAGCCAAAGCCCACAAGGATCGCGAGACCGCAGGTGATGAGGCGCAGTCCCAGATAATCGCCGAAGGTATATTTCTCCCCGGTATCCGTGATCTGGAACGGGCGGATCCCAAAGTATGCCGCCATGAACATGTGCTGTCCGAAGGTGGTAAAGGCGAAGGTGAACACTCCGCCCGCGTCCTCGCCCGCAAGCTGGACCACCGCGATAGAGAGCACCATGGACGCAAAGGCGTAGAGGAAGCTTCCGATCATATTCCAGATAATGTTCTTCTGCTCCGACACCGCGGATCCGTCGCCAATGATGAGTCTGGTGAACCCGTGAGGCGTTTTCGGCCGGTTATTCATTTCCAAATTCCTTCTTCACGCAGGACAGGGCGGACTCGATAACCTTATCCATATCGTAATAGCGGTATTCCGCGAGTCTTCCGCCGAAGATCACATTCTTCTCTTTTCCAGCGAGTTCCGCGTATTTCTTATATAATTCCTGGTTTCTCTCATCGTTTACCGGATAGTATGGCTCCATGCCCTCGGTCCACTCCGCCGGGTACTCTCTCGTGATGACTGTCTTCTCCTGGGTTCCGAACTCGAAGTGTTTGTGCTCAATGATCCTCGTGTACGGAGTCTCGCGGTCGGTGTAGTTGATGACCGCATTGCCCTGATAGTTGTCGCAGTCTAAGACCTCCGTCTCAAACCGCAGACTGCGGTACTGGAGTTTTCCGAAGCAGTAGTCGAAATAGCTGTCGATGGTTCCTGTATATACGACCTTGTCCGCAAGGGCGTCATATTTCTCCTTGTCAGCCAGGTAGTCGGCTCCGAGGCGGATCTCACAGCCCTCGAAGAGCTTTTCCGTGATCTTATTGTAGCCGCCGATCGGGATTCCCTGGTAAAGGTCATTGAAATAGTTGTTGTCGTAGGTGTAGCGTACCGGGAGACGTTTGATGATGAAGGCTGGGAGCTCCTTGCAGTCTCTGCCCCACTGTTTCTCAGTGTAGCCCTTGACAAGCTTCTGGTAGATATGGGTTCCCACAAGGCTGATGGCCTGCTCTTCCAGGTTCTTCGGCTCGCCCTTGATGACCTTTCTCTGCTCATTGATGATCTTTTTTGCCTCCTCCGGAGTGGAGATTCCCCACATGCGGCTGAAGGTGTTCATGTTGAACGGCATGTTATACATCTCGCCCTTGTAGTTTGCAACCGGGCTGTTTGTGTAGCGGTTGAATTCCACGAGGCCGTTCACAAAGTTCCAGACTTCCCTGTTGCTGGTGTGGAAGATATGGGCGCCGTAACGATGTACGTTGATGCCCTCGATATTTTCGCAGTAGATGTTTCCGCCTGCATGTTCTCTCTTCTCAAGAACGAGGCAGGTCTTTCCGGCTTTTTTTGCGTAGTACGCGAAAACTCCGGCGAAAAGTCCGCTGCCCACTAACAGGTAATCATATTGTTTCTTCATATAGACTGTTCTCCTCATTGTCCCGGCTTTTCTGCGCCGATGTATTTTGCAGCATGGGTGAGCTGGATTTTATGTCCTGCTGCCTGAATTACTCTTCTTCCTTAACAAAGATCTTTTCTTTCGGAAGAATTTCGCGGAGCTCCTCCACGAGCTGGACTGCCGCAAACAGGGCCGATCCGGCAAAAATAAAGATATCACCCAGGTTGAAGACCACTTTTTTCAGTTTCTTCCACTGGATGCTGAAATAGTCCACCACATATCCGCGTTTGAGCCGGTCATAAAGGTTGCTCGCTCCGCCGGCCAGCACCAGGGTCAGCGCCGTCTTCTCCAGCACACGTCCCTTCTTTCCGATCACATACGCCCATGCACCGGCTACCGCCGACAGCATGCAGACCGGGACCATCTCCACAAGTTTTGGGTATTCCTTCATGAATCCGAAGGAAAAGCCCGGATTGTGGTTTTTGTGGAGGCGGATCAGGCCACCTGATTCTTTCACGGTTTTCGGGAATTCTCCATCGGGTCTGGCTTCGATCTCTTTTTTCACAGCCAGATCTGTAAGCGCAAGCGTCGTTCCGAATGTCAAAAATCCAAACATTGCGATTCCCCTTTCTTTTCTATCTTACATGATTGCATACTTTCACAGATATCCTTATATTACAACATTTTAAAGGGTCCGTCCATATATTTCTTATTTCACGGTCAGACTGCGGCACCATTTTCACACGTTTTCTTACCCATTTCATTTACGCCTCTCGTTCCTCTTCCCGTTTTCTGATCCTGTAATTTTTTTTGGAACATGTGCCCTTGTCCCTCATATACATATATAGTATGAACCATTTTCTGCGGAGTATCAGCCATGTCATGTACAAATTCTGTCGCGTCGGAAGATTTTGCGGATTTTATCGCACCTTATTTTACTACACCTGAAGAGTTTATTCGTTCACAGGGGACAGACTGCATTGATTTTGTGAATTCTACGCTGGCGGTCGTCTATGTTCCGCTCTCCACAGTGACACCTTCTACTTATACTTCCTATACATATTCGGCAGTTCCAAAGCTATATAGTCTTCTGGATGTCACAAGTATGGATGCTGCCGGGATCACGCCAGCGGGGGAGCTTCCGGTGCTGAACAATCAGGGCGCGGGAGTTATTGTGGGATTTGTGGATACGGGGATCAATTATACAGATTCGCTGTTTCGGAATGTAGATGGAAGTACAAGAATTATTGGGATATGGGACCAGACAAATAATTCAGATAATTCTAACAATATAGAGAATGAAACTGCAAAACCATTTTCTGCCTTCTCAGCTCTCTACGGCACGCAATACACTGCCGAGGAGATCAACCTGGCCCTGAACTCCGACAATCCCGCCTCCATCGTCCCCACCCGGGACGAAAACGGACATGGAACATTTCTCGCTTCCATTGCCGCCGGGAACCGGGATGAACGGGCGGGATTTTCCGGGGCGGCACCGCAGGCATCCATCGCCATGGTGAAATTAAAACCCGCCAAGCAGTATCTCCGTGACTTCTACCTGATCCAGGACGGGGCAGAGGCCTACCAGGAGAACGATATCATGATGGGCGTCTCCTATCTCTATTTTCTCGCCAGAAAATACTCCATGCCCCTCGTCGTCTGCATTCCTCTCGGCACCAATATGGGAAGCCACATGGGAATGAGCCGCCTCGGGCAGTATTTAAACCAGGTCAGCCTTTCAAACGGTTCCGCCGTCATCACCGCTGCCGGGAACGAGACCGGAGCAAGACATCACTTTCGGGCTGTCATGGACGCAGATACGGATGAAGTCACCGCGGAGCTGCGGGTGGGGGAACGGGAAGCCGGTTTTTCCATGGAACTTTGGGCGGAGAACATGGGTGCCTACACGGTGGGCTTTATCTCACCGACCGGCGAAGTTGCGCGGGAGATTTCCGTTCCGCTCCGGGGCGAGAACACGGTGTCCTTTCTCCTGGAACAGACCCAGATCACAGTCTACACCCAGATCGCCGATGTGAGCGCCGGGAGCCAGTTTATCTTTATGCGCTTCGAAAACCCCATGTCCGGGATCTGGCGGATCCTGATACGGAACTCTCTGGACATCCGTGAGACCTTTCATATCTGGCTGCCGGTCCGGGGCTTTATCTCCGATGAGACCTATTTTCTCCGCCCGGATCCCGATACGATCATCACAGATCCCGGAAATGCCCGGTATCCCATCACTGTCACCGCCTACGACCACACCAAAAACAGCATCTACATCCACGCCAGCCGCGGCTACAGCCTGTCCGGCCGGATAAAGCCGGACCTCGCTGCCCCGGGTGTCAACATCTTAGGCGCGTCCGTCTCAGGAAGACGTCTCACAAGAATGTCCGGCACCTCCGTCTCCGCCGCCCACCTCGCCGGTGCCGCGGCGATCCTGTTGAACTGGGGCGTCCTCAATGCAAATTACCCGTATCTCAACACGCCGGTGCTAAAGTCCATCTTCGTCCGTGGGGCACAAAGAAATCCAGCGCTCACATACCCGAACCGTGAGTTCGGATATGGAACGCTGAATCTGTATGAAGCTTTTTTACATCTCAGAAACCTTTAATTTATAACATCCGATGCCGTGCAGACACTATCAGCAGGCTTCGTATTTATTCAGCTTTGTAACAGGCTTCCGTCGGTCCCGGCAGAGCAGCCGCCTTCTTGTCCGCCGTAGAATACTCCCGCATCTCGATCCGCGGGCCACCGTGTTTTTCCAGATACGCGCGGGTGATCGTCACAGAACCGATCTCCGGGTCCTTCGGGATCTCGAACATGATATCGAGCATGAATTCCTCGATGATCGCCCGGAGCGCTCTCGCACCGGTGTCTTTTTTGAGCGCCTGCTCTGCGATCCATTCCAGGGCATCATCGTCAAAGTTTAAATTTACCTCATCCATGGCGAGAAGCTTCTTATACTGCTTTAAGATCGCGTTCTTCGGCTCCTTTAAGATCCGCACGAGGAATTCCTTCGTGAGTCCCTGAAGTGTCACGGTCACCGGAAGTCTTCCCAAGAACTCCGGGATCATGCCAAACTCCCTGAGATCCTGATTGGTAACTCTGGAAAGAAGGTTCGGATCCTTATCATACTTGTCTTTCGGATCGGAGCCGAAGCCGATGGACGTCGTATTGGTGAGACGCTCCTTGATAATATTCTCAAGATCCGGGAAGGCGCCGCCGCAGATAAAGAGGATATTATCTGTGTTGATCATCTCCATCGGGGTCATGGCGTTCTTCTGTCCTGTTCCGACCGGGACCTCCACATCCGCACCCTCTAAAAGCTTTAAGAGTTCCTGCTGCACGGACTCGCCGCTGACATCGCGGGTGTTCGTGGATTTCTTCTTTGCGATCTTATCGATCTCGTCGATGAACACGATGCCCATCTCCGCTTTCTGCACATCACCGCCCGCCGCTGCGAGGAGCTTTGTGAGAACACTCTCGATATCGTCACCGATATAACCTGCTTCTGTTAAGGATGTGGCGTCCGCGATCGCAAGCGGCACATCGAGGAGCTTCGCCAAAGTCTTTACGAGATACGTCTTACCGCTTCCGGTAGGTCCGATCATCAGGATATTTGACTTTTCGATGTCGATATCGGTTCCGTACTTCCCGGCATCCGGGGATGTCTTGGAAAATACACGCTTATAGTGGTTGTAGACTGCGACAGCGATCACCTTCTTCGCCTGCTCCTGTCCGATCACATACTCGTCGAGCTGCGCCTTGATCGCATGGGGGGCCGGGATCTCGCTGAGCTTAAACAGCTCCTTTTTTACTTTTTTCTTCTTTTTCCTGCGCTTATGGCCCTGGCCCATGAGGGCGCCGAGGTCGATCTGCCCCACCGGGATTCCGAAAATATTTCCCAATGGAATTCCCTCTGATCCGTCACCGTCCTCCTCGAAATCATCGCCATCTTCGGTCTCGTCAGCATCCACAACGGTCTGCTCTGCGTCCTCATCCGTGTCTGCTTCAGTCGGATTATCCACAGAATTCTGTTTTTCCGCTTCGCTCACGTCATCTTTCTTACCCGCAGCAGTTCCGGTATTCTCCTGCTTCTGCGCTCCATCTCCGCTTCCCATCGGATTCAGATACATATTTTTCAACAGCTCCGGCGTGATCCCGGACATCTTTGTCCAGTCCATACCGCTTCCCATCATCATATCAAACGATCTCTGCATACAGTCCCGGCACACCTGCAATCCACCCGGCAGCGTGATCATTTTTCCTGCCTGACTCTCCGTCCGTCTGCACATGCAGCAGATCTTCTCATATCCGTTATTTTTGTTGTCTTCCAAATTTTTTCTCCCTGAACCTTCTATCGTTTCTCATGGATACAGGCCGCGGCCTGTCCACGCGTTTTCTGCCTGTTTTTACAGAATTATAACCTATTATAATGCAAATTGAGTCTTCCCGCAACCGAAAAACCATGTGTAAATTTTCTGACAGAATCATCTTTCCTCTTAACAGCATCTGAACTCTGCCCCCTGTATTTTTTTGATGTTTTTTGTAGTTTGAATTTAACATGGAATTGTAGCAACTAAGTAACTGTTTGGCAGGTCAGCGCATTCCCTGCACCGACCGTAAGTAACACAGGCTTGACCGCGGCTGTGAATTCACTGAACCGTTACCTGGTGAACAACTATATAAGAGGGGGTAAATCTTATGATCACTTTACAGCTCGACATGTACCAGGCCTGCGCCCTCGGCGCTCTCGTCTATTGTCTCGGACGACTCATGGTCAACAAACTTTCATTCTTAAGTAAGTACTGCATCCCGGCACCGGTTGCCGGCGGTATCGTATTCGCCTTTGCTCATCTGGCGTTATACGCAGCAGGAATTCTGGAACTCTCCTTTGACACAACATTACAGAGTGTCTTCATGACAGTCTTCTTCTGCAGCGTCGGATTCACAGCCTGCTTCCGTCTGTTGAAAAAGGGCGGACTTCAGGTATTTCTGTTCCTCGGACTCGCAGTCGCCATCTGTGTCATCCAGGACGCAGTTGGCAGCGGTCTCGCAGCAGCCTTTGGTCTGGATCCGCTGCTCGGCTTATGTATGGGTTCCATGCCGTTAGTAGGCGGACACGGAACATCCGGTTCCTTCGGACCGCTTCTTGAAACAGATTACGCCGTTGTAGGCGCTACCACAGTTGCTCTCGCGGCAGCTACATACGGACTTGTATCCGGAAGTATGATGGGCGGCCCGATCGCACGTGCCCGTGTTGAAAAACTCCACTTAAAATCCACAGCAGCTGAGGAAGGCAACGAGACAGCTGAGGTTATGCCGGCCGTTGATGGTCAGAAATTCACAACATCCGCAATGTTTTTAGCAGTTGCCATCGGTCTCGGTACTCTTATTTTCACATTCTTCAAAGATGTATGCCACCTGACATTCCCGACTTATATCGGCGCTATGCTCGCAGCAGCAGCGATCCGCAATATCTGGGATGTCCAGCACAAAGAACTTCCGATGGTTGAGATTGACGCCCTCGGCGGACTTTCCTTAAATCTGTTCCTGTCCATGGCTATGATGAGCTTAAAGCTTTGGCAGTTAGCAGCACTTGCTCTTCCGATGATCGTCATCCTGCTTGTTCAGACGATTGTTATGTTCCTGTACGCGAACTTCGTTGTATTCAACGTTATGGGACGTGACTACGAGGCAGCTGCCATGACAACTGCATTCTGCGGTTTCGGTATGGGCGCTACCCCGAACGCTATGGCAAACATGAGAGCACTCGTTGAGCGCTACGGTGCAGCTCCGAGAGCATTCTTCATCGTACCGTTAGTAGGAAGCTTATTCGTTGACTTCTTCAACTCCATGGTACTGACCACGTTCATGAATTTCCTGTAAACATGTTTTCAGGAACTTTTCGATAAAACCTTTATACCTTTACAAAACAAGACCGCCTTTCCCGTGATCACTCCAGGGAGGCGGTCTTGTTTCTCTATTTTATATCGACTCTTTATTATTTTCCGATCTTAGACTGGCTCTGCGCCGGTTTCTGATCCTGCTGTCCGCCCTGGCTCTGACTGTTTTCACTGTCAGACTCAGCCGGACGCTGCTTTAAGGTTAACTGGACTTCTCTCTCCTGATAGCTGCCGTTTACAAGAGACTGGACAGTCAATGTTACGGTATCACCGGATTTATAGTAAGTCAGAAGCTTTGCAAGGTCCGCGTAGTTGGAGATCTTCTCACCATCCAGCTTTGTAATGATGTCCTTCTCGTGAAGATCGGAACCTGCGGCTGCGGAGTCTTCCATGATCTTGTAGACATAGACACCCTGCGGCATTCCGTACATCTTTGCCATGGACTCATCAATGTTCTGTAACTGGATTCCGAGATAGCCCTGCTCAGACTCGGAAACCGCGATCTTTGTGGTCCTTGTCATGAGGTCATCGATGATGTCTTTTGCTTTAGAGATCGGGATCGCGTAACCGACGCCTTCAACACTTGTATCCGCGTACTTTGCTTCGTTGATGCCGATAACTTCACCTTTGGAGTTTAAGAGAGCTCCGCCGCTGTTGCCTGGGTTGATCGCTGCGTCTGTCTGGATGACGGTCTTAGTCGCATCGTCAACTTTGATCTCTCTGTTTAACGCGCTTACATGTCCGACTGTCACGCTCTGGCCAAGTCCAAGCGCGTTGCCGATGGCGATAACGCCCTGCCCCATCTTTAAGGAATCGGAATCACCGAGTGTCGCCGCTTTGATCTTGCCCTTTGTGTCAGCGGAGATCTTGTCGAGCGGAACTGCGATCACTGCGAGATCCGCCTCGGAGTCTGTGCCCTTGATGGCCGCGTCCGCAGTGCTCTCATCCGCGAACGTCACGGTAAGTCCCTCGGAATCACTGACAACGTGGTTATTTGTAACGATCAGAAGCTCGGAGTCATTCTGTCCGACGATGATGCCGGAACCGCTGCTCGGGACTTCGTAGGTCTGGGATTGTCCAAACCAGGTGTTGCTCTGGTAGACCTGGGTATTTGTGATCGATACGACAGACGGAAGGGTTGCGTCCACGATCGCGGAGACATCCTCAATAACAACACCGTTGCTGGAAGTTGTGGATGTGTTCGCTGCCGGGATCTGGGTCGTCTGCCCGATGGTCTCGGAGGAGGCGTTTAGCTGGGAACTCTGGTACGGCAACAGGGTGTTGGCCGCACGGTTGACTCCGTACATCGTTCCGCCGGATACGACACCGAAGAGGAGCGCTGCCGCTGTGACAAGAGCTGTCGTCTTGGCGTAGGAGTGTTTCTTCGAAGCGTGGTGGCTGTTTCCGTTTCCGTTCGGATTCTGTCCATGTCCCTGATAATAGTCGTACTGCTGATACGGGTTCGTGTACTGGTTCTGGTTTCCGTAATACTGCTGATGCTGCTGCCCGCCGTAGTAACCGTTCTGGCCGTTCGGATTTCCGTTATACGGCTGACCGTTCTGTGTACCGGAACCAAGTCTTCCGTAGACCTGTCTTCCTGTATGCTCACCCTGAGGCTGCTGGGCTCCGTTTTGGGTGTTCTGAGTGTTCTGTGTGTTTACCGGCTGTTCATTATTTTTCTTTTCGTTTTCATTATTTACTTCGTTCCATTTATTTTCATCATACATAATAGGAATCTCCTTTCTGTGTTGAAATTTTCGATGTTTCTTTTTGTACTTAAGGACTCTCTCTTTTTCTTTCCTCTCCTTAACTACATGACATAGTGTACCAGTGAAATGTGATGAAAGTGTGATGAAACATGCACGGTTCTGTGAAATAGAGTCACAATTCCCGTGTTTTTGTAATACGCAAAAGAAATCCCGGAATCCATCGGTGGGCTGCTATTCTGTACCCATCCGGATGGATTCCGGGAAACTCTTGTTTTTCTTTATTTTGTCAGGATCGCAGTCAGTCCGAAATAAATCAGGACGATCACACCGAGGACGATGCGGTAGTATCCGAAGAATTTGAAGTCATGTTTTTTGACATATCCGAGTAAGAACTGGATCGAGTACATGGAAACGACGAAGGCGATCACCATGGCAGCTGCCATGAAGAAGAGCTCCATTGCGGAGAATGCCAGGCCGTAGTGAAGGATCTTTAAGAGACTGGCGCCGAACATGACCGGAATTCCAAGGAAGAAGGTGAACTCCGATGCGGCGGTTCTGGAACAGCCAAGCATCATCGCACCGAGGATCGTTGCGCCGGATCTCGATGTACCCGGGATCAGCGCGAGAAGCTGGAAGAGACCGATGTAAAATGCGGTCTGGTAACTAATCTGGGATACTTTCTTTATGCGGAATTCCGCGTGCTGGTTGCGGTTCTCGAAGGCAATAAAAATAACACCGTAGATGATGAGCATCGCCGCTACCACATATGGATTATAGAGATACTTGTCAAGCACTTCGTCAAGCAGGATTCCGACCACGGCAGCTGGAAGGCAGGCGATGATGATCTTAAACCATAGATGCCATGTGGCGCGCTTCTGTGCCGGTTTTTTCCCCGGATCAAATGGGTTCAGCCGTCTGAAATACAGGACCAGTACCGCGAGAATTGCGCCTAACTGGATCACGACGCGGAACACGTTCATGAATTCTTCTGATACATTCAGGTGGACGATATTCTCCACAAGGATCAGGTGACCGGTGCTGCTGATCGGAAGCCATTCGGTGAAACCTTCGACGACACCGAATACGACGATCTTTAGAAATTCGATAAAGTTGCTCATATTCACTCCTATGCTTTATATTTTGAATATAGCGTGCGGTCTTCTTGTTTTCATTGTCATGAAAACAAGAAGCTTCGGGCATCCGCCCTATGTCAACAGGTTCAAAAAAATGCTTCTGCAAGCAAGCTTGCGGCGCATTTTTCCGAACCCGCTGACGCACGCCAGATTGCTAGTTGATATTTTCGATCTGCCAGTCGATCGGCTCGATCCCGTTCTCTTTTAAATACTTGTTTGTCTTACTGAACGGTCTGCTGCCGAAAAATCCACGATAGGCGGACAACGGGCTCGGGTGCGGTGACTCGAGGATCAGATGCTTCGGATTCGTCAGCATTGGCTTTTTCATCTGCGCCGGGCGTCCCCAGAGGATAAATACCATCGGGCGGTCCTGCTCGTTTAAGACGCGGATCGCGGCGTCCGTGAATTCCTCCCAGCCGATATTCTTGTGGGAGTTGGCCGCATGGGCACGAACGGTCAGGACTGTGTTTAAGAGCATCACACCCTGATCTGCCCACTTCTTTAAATATCCATTGTTCGGGATATAGCAGCCGCAGTCCTCATGAAGTTCCTTATAGATATTGACCAGAGACGGCGGGATCTCCACCGACGGCTTTACGGAAAAGCTCAGTCCATGCGCCTGCCCCGGCTCGTGGTACGGGTCCTGTCCCAGGATCACTACTTTTACTTTTGAGAGCGGAGTAAACGCAAAGGCGTTGAAGATGTCATCCGGCGCCGGGTAGACTTCCTTTGTCTCGTACTCGCTCTTTACGGTCTCGTATAATTTCCTGTAATACGGCTTTTTGAATTCCCCGCTCATAGGGACCAACCAGTCATTTGCGATCGCAGCCATATTTCCTCCTTGTTGTATTTATTCGTAACGCTTCAGTACCTTCATAATTTTATGTTTTCTTACCGTCAACACAGCAAGTGCTCAAACCTCCTGAACAGTTACACTCTTTCTAAGAAATCATCCACTAATTTAAACGATACCTCCGCCACCGGACATGATTTCCCAGAAAGTTCCTCCGGCACCTGAGAAAAGATCTTATGAACCCGGAACAGATACGCCTTATTGTTTAACATTGCTGTCTTCTCAAAGGGCCAGCGGATCAGGGACGGATCTTTATAGTTTTCCCCCAACTCCAGGAGCACCGTGTTCCGGTTCAGGGTGCAGGAAAGCCATAAGGTATAATGCTTCCACGCTTCTTCCGTAAAGGATACGCTATGGGGAACTGCCATATGACCGGCAGAAAAGCCCAGCCGGTCCGCATCCTCACCGGACAGTGAAGTTATGATATAATAATCTTTTCCATCCAGAAAATTTTTTAACTTTTCGGCAGCATGAAGGATCTCTTCCTCCTCCGCGCCTTCTTTTTTCTTCCACTCAGAGCCGATTCCCACAAGGATCTTCTCTGCGGTTTCCAGTTTTTCCTTCAGAATTTTTTCTGCTTCTGTCTTTTCCAAGCTTTTCCTCCAGTATTCAGCATAATTCGTTTTCGAACGTTAACATCATAACATAAATAGGGGCTGGATTCAACTGATCCCTCTTGTCCTTTGCTTTTCATTTTCTTAAGTTTTTCTGTCTGCGGCAGAATACGTTCCGCCGTCCTTGAATTCTTATGGCATGTCAGCGACATTCCAGAAGTGCCATGCATAATTTTCCCCTGTATCTCTCATACTTTTTTTGCAGATGAATATCAGACAGATCCATAGCTGTTGTTTTTATCAGCTGTCTGAAGAAACTGCATGGCAATTATTATGGAAAGGATGGATCAATGATGGAAGAGCACTCAGTCAATCTTCTCCGCGAATGTGACTCCGGCTGCAAAATGGCGGCGGAAAGCCTGGAACAGATCCGGGATATGGTGTCGGATCAGGAGCTCTGGAAGGATATCACGGAAAGCTATGAAAAACATCAGGAGCTGGACGCAAAGATCAAAAAGACCTTAAGCGCCATGGAGGAAGAGGGAAAAGAACCGGGAAAAATGGCATCTGCCTGGTCATGGATGTCCACAGAAATGCGTATGCTGGCAAAGGGCGGCGACAAAGAAGCCGCCAGTATTGTCACTGACGGCTGTAATATGGGGATCAAGACCATATGCGGTTATAAAAATCAGTATTCTGGTGCGTCAAAGGCTGTCATGGAGATCGCCGATGAGCTCACCGGGATGGAGGAAAATCTCAGAGATCATATGAAGAAATTTCTATAACGGTTCAGCAGATCTCTTCCGCTTTCCTATCTTCCGGCCGGTGCCCCGCCACCGCCGGAAACTCCGAATATTTCACAAAGCCGATCTTTGCAATCAAGCACACGGTGGACCGGCTCGCAGAAAATGATTTTTCCGCCCGCGTCGATGTTCTTCGAAAGGAAGTCATCGCCAATGTCTCCCCTGAGCTCCGCTCCCCACTTTCCGTGATCTCCGGCTACGCAGAACTTGTCCGGGACATTCACCGGAAAGATGAGGCAGCTATCCGCCCCCCGGTCAGTCTGCCTGATGCTCTACCTCATAGGCATGTTCTTCCTTGATCTTTTTTAATGTCTCCGGCTCGCGGATCAGATCGAGGGCTGTGAAAGCAAGAACCTTTGCACCGAGAAGGATCGAATCGAGTCCTTTCTGTGAGCATGCCGCCGCAACCATCTCCTTGCTGTGGCCCTTGATCGGCTCGTCGCTGATATTGATGGTCGGCTGGATCGCCGGAACGACCTGGGATACATTTCCGATATCTGTCGATCCCATAAGGCGCTCTCCTGCCGGATCTGCAGTCTCTCCAAACAATTCCAGATTCTTCGCATAAACCGCATCAAAGGATGGTGTCGGAACCATGTTCTCTACCCAGTTCTGGTACGGCTTCATGCTGCCCTTTGCACCCATTGCCATCGCAGAGGCTTCCACGATCCGCTCTACCTTAGCGTAAACATCCTTTAATGTGGAAGCTGCAGCAGCCCGCAGATAAAATTTTGCTGCCGCGTAATCCGGTACCGTGTTCGGTGCCTGTCCACCGTTTACGATGATCCCGTGGATCCGCACATCATCACTCAGATGCTGGCGAAGAGCATTGATGGAGTTATAGGTCTGGATCAGCGCGTCTAAAGCATTGATTCCCTGCTCCGGTGCCGCAGCCGCATGAGACGCCTTACCCCAGAATTCAATATCGATCGGAACACATCCAAGTGTTTTTTCTGTAAGGCGATGTCCCACACCCGGATGTGCGGAAAGAGCCGCGTCAACGTCCTTGAAATATCCCTCGCGGACAAAGCTTCCCTTCGCACTTCCGTTTTCTCCGCCTTCCTCTCCAGGTGTTCCGTAGAGGCGGACCTCTCCGCCGACCTCATCGATCACGCTCTTTAACGCCGCAGCCGCCAGAGAAGAAGTTGCACCAAACAGGTTATGTCCACAGCCATGTCCAAGTCCCACAAGGGCATCGTACTCCGCAAGGAAAACCATGACCGGACCGGGTTTCCCGGATTTATAGCTCGCCGCAAAACCGGTTCTGTGACCTGCCGCCGGCATCTCTACTTCAAATCCCACGCTCTTAATCTGATCTGCAAGACGCTTGGAAGCGAAAAACTCATAATTGCTGACCTCCGGCTTCTCATGGATCTCCAAAGCGATCTGCTGATATGTCTTGCCGTTTGCCTCTACATAATCCACAATTTTCTTCTGTAATTCGTCCATTATCCACAATCTCCTTTTCTTTTATCCCATAAATTCACTGCAATATTCTTATAAGGAAAAAGACCTGACAAAAACCTACTTGTCAGGTCTCTTAATGCGTATTATAGTTCTTTTCGCCTAAATTTTCCAGTCTTTTCTTCCGATTTCACCGATCTGTTCCTGCAATTATTTTCCTGCTCTTACTTCCTCAAACTCCTCCTGGATCTCCTTTGACGGCTCACCGGTCGCAAGGCTGACAACAATCAGACAGAGCATTGCAATGATAAACGCCGGAAGAAGCTCATACACATTCCATGCACCGCCCAACGGACGAACGCAGTATTTCCATACAAATACCATGACTCCGCCTGCGATCATGCCGACAAGAGCACCGTTCCTGTTGGAACGTTTCCAGAATAATGCCGCAAGGACCACCGGTCCGAATACAGCGCCAAATCCAGCCCACGCAAAGGACACGATTCCAAATACGGAGCTGTCCGGATTTCCCGCTAAAAATACTGCGATCACTGCGATAAAGAGAACCGTCGCCCGGGCAACATGGATCGTTCTCTTCTCAGTAAGGTTTACGCCGAACATTCCCTTTAACAGGTTCTCAGAAACAGCGGAGGATGCCGCAAGAAGCTGGGAATCTGCGGTGGACATCGTGCAGGCTAAAATTCCGGCAAGTGTGATTCCCGCACCCACGATTGCGAGGAATCCATGCTGGCTTAAGAGTGTCGCAACCTGAATGATGATCGTCTCCGAAGCGGATCCTTTTAACTCTGCCATCACGCCATTCTTTGAGAGGCTGTAACCGACAACGCCGATAAAGATCGCAACTGCCATAGAGATTACGACCCATACCGTCGCGATGCGTCTGGAAAGTGATATATTCTCCTCGTTTTCCGTCGCCATAAAGCGGAGAAGCACATGCGGAACTCCAAAATAACCAAGCCCCCAGGCAAGAGTAGAAACGGTTGTTATGGTTCCATAAGAGGAAGCGGATCCTGTCTCGCTGTTATATGTAGCTGTTAACGATAAAAAGCCCGGCAGTTCTTTCGCATTTTCAAGAACATTCTGAACTCCGCCGCTCATGGATACGCCGAAACATACCACAAGGACAAGCGCGATCGTCATAACAATACTCTGGATCAGATCCGTAAAGCTTGCTGCCATAAATCCACCGAGTGCTGTGTAACCGACAATAACGACAGCGCTGATCAGCATAGCCGCCGTATACGGAATTCCGAATAATGTGGAGAACAGTTTTCCACATGCCGCGAATCCGGACGCTGTATACGGGACAAAAAAGATAATAATAAAAATTGCGGAAATTCCCAATAACAGTTTCGAATCATCGCGATACCTGTTTGCAAAGAAATCCGGCAGTGTGATCGAATTCGTCTTTGCGCTGTATCTCCTGATGCGTTTCGCCACGATCAGCCAGTCTAAATAGGTACCGATGGCAAGTCCGATCGCAGTCCAGGATGCGTCACAGATACCGCTGAGGTACGCCACTCCCGGCAGTCCCATCAGCAGCCAGCTGCTCATATCCGATGCCTCCGCACTCATTGCAGTCACAAACGGTCCTAATTTTCTTCCGCCAAGGTAGAAATCGCTGGAGTCATTGTTCCCTTTCGAATAGATGAAACCAATTGCCAGCATCATCACCAGATAGGCAATGATCACAAGAAAAACACCGATGATTGCTCCATTCATTTTTCATACTTCCTCTCATTTTAGTCTGCCATATTAGTTTAATAAAGCGTTAATGTAGTTTAGTATAGCAGAAAATGGCCGGATTGCAAGTGTTTTCCGGGGATTTGCGTCTGAAAAAAGGTCGGCACATTCCCGTGCCGACCTTTTCCTGTCTTTGTTCAGTTTTTATGGGATCCTGATCTCGGTGTCCTTACCGCTTCTCATCCCAGCTTCCGTCCTCCCGGACAAACCAGCCGTCCGGTGTCATGCGGTTCGCGAACATGATTCCCTTTGTTCCATCGGAAACCTTATTGAGAGAACGAGACGTCGCAGAACGTCCGGGGGACGTTCGCCTACGACGACCGGAGCGGAGCGGAGACATTCGAACCGTTCGAGCCCGGCAGGGCTTGAACATAGAAAAAAGAGCCATCCATCGGATGACTC
>NZ_QWGO01000035.1:0-27628 GCF_003435535.1 Desulfotomaculum sp. OF05-3
GTTTTATTTGAAATAGCACAATAGGTTAATTTATGTCCTTTAAATTTTCCTGCCATTGCACATCACATTGTGCTACTGCAGAAAACCAATGCATGTATGATCATGATTATGCACGAGGAGTGTGAGAGAAATAAGAAGATGCCAGATAGTTTCTAACTGTTCCAGCGGATTTTGAAAATAAGGAATATTTGAACAGGAAAATAAGTTCACAATTAATTCACAAAAAAATTAGCACTCACCTCTTGACAGTGCTAATAATATGTGCTATAGTACATGCAGAACAAAGGAAGAGAGAAAGAAATCAAAGGGATGCAAAAAGTCCTGGAGATTTTCAGAATCTCCCAGACAATAGATTTCAGATATTCTGATTGGAGGAATGATTTATGTATATGCCGAGTATTTTTGGAGAGAGTTTATTTGATGATATGTTCCCGTTTGATGACAGCTTCTTTACTTCTAAGAAGAATCCGCTGTATGGAAAGAATGCTTCGAGAGTTATGAAAACTGATATCAAGGAGAATGAAGGTTCCTATGAACTGGACATCGATCTTCCGGGATTCAAGAAAGATGAGATCACCGCAGAACTGAAGGATGGTTATCTGACCGTCAGTGCTGCGAAGGGTCTTGATAAGGACGAGGAAGATAAGAAAGGTCACTATATCCGTCAGGAGCGTTACTCCGGAGCGATGAGCAGAACCTTCTATGTTGGTGAAGATGTAAAGCAGGAAGATATCAAAGCTAAATTTGAAAATGGTATCTTAAGCCTGTCTGTTCCGAAACCGGTTGAGCAGAAGAAGGTTGAAACTTCTAAGCATATTGCAATCGAAGGTTAAGGAAGTGCTGTAGACAGTGAAAGCTGTCTGCGGTGTATGGTATCAATGAAAATAACCTGTAGCTGAAAAGGACCGTTGCCTTTGCAGAGAAATCTGTGGGGCAGCGGTCCTTTTTTGTGTAACAGGAAATTCATGGGAATTCTCTGTTACATAAAAAGGCACTGACGTGCCAAAGATGCGCACTCGCGCGAAGGTGTAGATTGTCGCAAGCGACCGCGCGAGGCGTGAGAATCTGCCAAGGCACATTCTTTTATATAAAAGGTACAACTGCACGTTATTGGTTTATATATCCATTTATGATAGAATAGTAATAGATAAAAAGCATGCATTTATGAGCGGCGTGAGCTATGGTGCTGTAAAAAGATTTGAATTGAGGAACGGAAAGTGTCAGGGAAGAGAGAAATAAACGGGGTTTTTATGATCCCATTCGGACTGGTGGCAGGATTTGCAGACGGGCAGGAGATTCGGATCACGGAGCTTGCGGAACATGGATTTTGTTTTCGGACATTGGATGAGATCCGCGAAGTGAAGAGATTCCGGATCTGTTTTTATGATGGGTTCAACGGGATGAAGACGGGAGATCAGGAGAAGAAAAGCAGGGATCCGTATACGGAAGTTGAGATTCATTCGTTTGAGATGGAAGTGCGTGTGGAAGATGGACTGGGAATTCCGGTATATGTGTATTCGGTATTTGTGGAGCAGGAGAAATACCGGGAATGCGCCGGAAGCCTGATCCTTTGGTATGATAGATTTGTGCGGCTGAAGCTGGAGTGCGAGGACGGGGAGCTTGCAATGGCGCTTACCGGGTATCCGGCCAAAAAGGATGAACAGTTTGCGGAGAATTTCATCGAACAGAAAAAAGAGTGGTTCGGTGAAGGAGAAGACAGGGCGAGGCAGGAAAAGCGGAATACAGGAAGCTATTGCTGCGGTGATTTTACGGAATCAAAAAGGAATGACTTTGAAGATAGAATGACAGTAGAAAAGCGAATAGAAAATCAGTCGGGAATAAGGGAAACTTGCATAGCAGCAGGAGATTTTGAACGCAAAGGACATAAAGAAACGGCATGGAAGAATATCGAAGTTGCTGTGGAATTGGATTGTCCGGAGCTTTATGAGCGGTATTTATCTATGAAATTCCGCGATTTTATGGACTGGTACTGGAACGTGAATGGGGCTAAAGAGCTGGGAAAACGAATGCCGGTTCCAGAGCGGATCTATGTGGGAAATGCCTTCTGCCATCTGCTGTTTCCTGAAAAACGGCAGTTGTTTGAGATCTTTAAAAAGGCAGAGTCGGAAGGTCTGGCTGTGACAGTTACATTTTCATATCTGCGGGAATTTATGCTGAAACCGGTGGAAAACCTGTTGGATGAGCTGGAAGAATGGTGCAGAAACCGGGAGACATTACTGGAGATCGCGGCAAACGACTGGGGTCTGCTGGAGCTTTTGAGAGAGCGGAAGGAATGGAAGGAAGAAAAAGAAGTTCTTGTGCCGTGTATGGGGACTCTGTTAAATAAAAGAAAAAAGGATCCGCGGATGGGATACAAGCAGGGGGAGACAGGATATTTTCGGGAGAACAGCCTGAATGCGGAATTTTACCGGACGTATCTGAGGAACACGTTCGGGATCCGGCGGTACGAGTGGGAGTCCTGCGGGTACAGGCAGAAATTTCCGGAAGGAAAGAACAGCATCCATGTTCCGTTTTATCAGACGAACACCTCCCAGTATTGCACGCTGTATGCTGTATGTAAAAATGGAGAGCGAGGAAAGCAGGAACTTCCGGAATCGTGTCCGGGATATTGCAGAGAGAAAGTCTTTCTGTATCCAAAGCATTTGAAGATGGCGGGGCGGTATAATTCGCTCTTCGCGCTGGATGGGAGTGCAGTTTCCGGAATGATGGATATGGAAATGTGGAAAAAACAGGGAATTGACAGACTTGTGGTGAATCTGCTGTAATGAGGCAGTTTGCACTGTTTAAGCTGCATATAAGGAGAGATACCATGAAAATTATAGCGGGACTTGGGTCTATCGATGAATATGTGCGGTACGTCGAGGCCGGAGCAGATGAGTTTTTCTGCGGATACGTACCTTATGAATGGAATAAAAAATACGGGACGGTGCTGCCGCTAAACCGCCGCGAGGTTCTTGGCATCAACGTGCAGATCGGGGCGGAGAGTGAGCTGAGGATTCTGGCGGCGCTGGTGAGAAAATATGGGAAGCCGGTACATCTGACGTTTAACTCTCTTTATTATACGCCTAAGCAGTATCCGGAAATCGCGGATCTCCTTCGCAGGTGTATGGAGCTTGGATTCTCAAGCTTTATTATTGCGGATCCGGCGCTGCTGATCTACCTGAAAAATAATGGGATCCGCTGTGAGATCCATCTGAGTGGGGAGACGGCAGAGGTAAACAGCCGGATGATAGATGTATTTGACCGCTTGGATGTCAGTCGGCTTATCTTTCACAGGAAGAACAGCTTCGCAGACATGGAGTCGGTGATCCGGCATGAGAAGGAAAAGGGCAGCAGGGGCGTATATGAATTTGAGGCATTTGCACTGAACGAGCTTTGTCAGTTTTCGGGGGCGTTCTGCAATTCCCTGCACTGCGATGAGATGGGGCATCTGTGCCGGGTCCCGTATAAGATAGGAAAAGTTAAAGGAAATAGAGAGAAAAAAGAAGAAGGTTCAGAAACGGAGAAGCTGGTCTCACGGACGGAGAACACAGTGAAAGATGCGAATGATGAACGAAGCGCAGATAAACCGAACGAAGAGTATGAGGAACGAAGATATGATTCCGACGGCTATCTCTGCGGTGAGACAGGATGTGGGCTCTGCGCATTGTATCGGCTGCGAAAGGCCGGAATCACCCATTTAAAGCTTGTGGGGCGCGGAAATTATGTGGACTTTATGGAAAAGGATATCCGGAACCTGAAGACAGCTCTGGATATCCTTGAGCATGTGGATACGGAAGAGGAATATATCAGGGATATGAAGCGAATGTTGTTTCCGTATGGATGCAGTGGGTTGTGTTATTATAGAGAAATGAATCCGGTTACCGGGAAGACCACTTAAATACAGTGCGCAGGAAACCGGATTGGAAGCATATTAACACTCGATGGCTACCTTGATCACACCGTCCATCTTATTTTCAAAGAGGGTGTATGCTTCTTCGATCCTGTCTAACGGGTATGTATGTGTGATAAGTGGTTCCGTATTCAGTCTGCCCTCTGCGATCAGCCGCAGTATTTCCTCACAATTGCAGCCGTCTACACCGCCGGTCTTGAAGGTGAGGTTCTTGCCGTACATATCCGGCAGCGGCAGTGTCTGAGCCTTGTCATAAAGAGCAACGACCGTCACGACCGCATTTGGTCTTGCACATTCCCATGCAAGGCGAAACGTGGATTCGGCTCCTGCGACTTCGAGAACGACATCTGCTCCGCCATGGTCACTGTTGGCACGGACATAATCTGCACAAGCTTCGGGTGATACAGTAAGGATTTCCGGATAGTGCTCATGGATAAAGCGGATCCGGCCTTCGTCTTTTTCACAGACGATGATACGTTTCGGATTCTTCAGCATGACACAGAGCAGCGTACAGATGCCCGTAGGTCCGGCCCCGATGATCAATACCGTATCCTCCTCTTTGATCTCAGAAATACGAGCTGCCCAGAAACCGGTGGCAAGAACATCTCCGACCAGCAAAGCCTGACGGTCTGTAACATGATCTGGGATTTTATTTAACCCCTGATCTGCAAATGGTACGCGAACATATTCTGCCTGTCCGCCATCGATCCGGCATCCGAGAGCCCAGCCGCCATTCTGATCGGTGCAGTTGTTTACATAACCATGCCTGCAGAAAAAACATTCCCCGCAGAAGGTTTCCACGTTTACCGTGACTCTGTCACCGGGTTTCACATTCGTTACGGCGCTGCCGATATCTTCAACAATACCGACCATTTCATGTCCGACGGTTATACCCGGCACAGCGCGGGGGACACTTCCGTGTTTAATGTGCAGGTCACTTGAGCAGATGCTGGCGAGTGTTACCTTTACAATGGCATCCCGTTCATCCATAAGAACAGGCTTTGGTTTTTCCATTAATTCAAATTTTCCCTTGGAAACACATAAGTATACGTCTGCATTTTTTTCCATCACTTTCTTTTTTTATTGATCTGTTGTAACTGTTCAGCAGGTCTGCGCACTCGCTGCGCTGACCGTAATAAAACACAGGCTTGAAGGAAAAAATCCCATCGGCGAAGATGATTTGGAACGGCTTTTTCCATGTGGATCGCGGATGTCTGCTTTCCGGCAGTGTAGATATATTATAACACGAATATGCACGGATAGATACAAAATTCCCTTTCCGGATCCGGAATAATACAATATGGTTATAGAATGAAGGAAACCCAAAGAAAGCCACAGGTGATCGGACAAGGTGTGTCAAAGACCCGAGAATAGATCGTGTTACATTTTTATTGATTTGTTTGTTGACTGATGGTAAAATAATAATAGATAATATATTATATATTTTGAATATAATCATATGATAATAGATAAAATATTATCTAATAAAAGTATAAAAAACGGAATCGAAAGTGGGAAAGATTATGGAAGGTTTTATATGGGAGACAGCGGAAGAACTGGATCTGAAGCTGGCGCAGAGGGTCCGCAATATTAGAAAACGGCGTTCAATCTCGCAGGAGAAGATGGCGTCGATGAGCGGTGTGAGTTATGGTTCTGTTAAAAGATTCGAGTTTACCGGTCAGATATCTTTGTTGTCTCTGACGAAGATCGCAATGGCACTGGATATTGCGGATGAACTCAGGAATATTTTTTCGCAGGTACCATACAGAGACATAAAGGAGGTCATAAATGAAACAAGATAATGCGCTGCAGGTGTATTATGATGAAAAACTTGTGGGGACATTGGCCATGACAGCAAATCGAAAAGCAGCATTTCAGTACACCGATGAATGGCTGGAACATGGATTTTCGATCAGTCCGTTCTCGCTGCCGTTAAAAAAGCAGGTGTTTGTGCCCACAAAGGATTATTTTGGCGGCCTTTATGGCGTGTTTGCGGACAGTCTTCCGGATAATTGGGGAAGATTGCTGCTAAATCGTCTGCTTCGTGAGCATAAACAGGATCCGGATAAACTGACGGTTTTAGACCGACTGGCAATCGTTGGAAAATCAGGAATGGGTGCGTTGACGTATTATCCGGAAAGAAAATTTCCAGAGCAGCGGGATAATCCTGACCTGGATGAACTGGCGCGGGAGTGTCAGAAAATATTGAACACAGAATATACAGACAAACTTGACGAATTGTACCGGCTTGGAGGAACGAGCGGAGGAGCAAGGCCGAAGATCATGACTTCGATTGGAAATGAAGAGTGGATCATAAAATTTCCGGCCCATGTAGATGGAAAAGATGCGGGAAAAATGGAGTATGATTATTCATGCTGTGCCCGGAAATGTGAAATTACGATGAGTGAGACAAAGCTGTTCCCGTCTGGAATCTGTAAAGGCTATTTTGGAACCAGACGGTTTGACAGAGTCCCTGATCAAAATGGGATAAAGCGAGTCCATATGCTGACAGCTGCAGCGCTTCTCGAACTGGACTTTGAACAGCCGAGTCTTGATTACCACAGTCTGATGAAACTTACGAAGATATTGACGAAGGATCATTATGCGGATGTGGAAAGTATGTTTCGAAGAATGTGTTTTAATGTTTTTGCGCATAACAGAGATGACCACTCAAAAAATTTCACCTATTTGTATGATGAAGAAAAAGATCAGTGGAGACTGAGCCCTGCATACGATCTTACTTATAGTAATACGTACTATGGGGAACACACAACGACCGTTGACGGAAATGGAAAAGATCCGGGAAGAAAAGAATTATTAGCTGTTGGCACTACGGCTGGAATGAAGAAGAACCGGTGTATAGAAATTATTGATGAGATCGAGAAGTGTGTGGGAGAGATGCTTGGCGACTACCTATAGAATGCGTTCTACTATGAGCCTGAAAAGTTACAATGTTTCAATGAAATACACAATTAATTCACAAAAAAATTAGCACTCACCTCTTGACAGTGCTAATAATATGTGTTATATTACATGCAGAACAAAGGAAGAGAGAAAAAATCAAAGGATCTCAAGGAGTTCCCAAGATTGGAAAATCTTCTGAAGTTCTTTCCGATAGATGACAAACAAGAAAACAGGAATTCTGATTGGAGGAATGATTTATGTATATGCCGAGTATTTTTGGAGAAAGTTTATTTGATAATATGTTCCCGTTTGATGAGAAGTTCTTTACAGAAAAGAAGGATCCGCTGTATGGTAAGAATGTATCCAGACTGATGAAGACAGATGTCAGAGAGACAGAAAAGACGTATGAGCTTGATATCGATCTTCCGGGATTTAAGAAAGATGAGATCCAGATTGAACTGAAGGATGGTTATCTGACCGTCAGTGCCGAGAAAGGTCTTGATGAGGATGAGGAAGATAAGAAAGGCAAATACATCCGCAAGGAACGTTATGCAGGTGCTCTGAGCAGAACCTTCTATCTTGGCGAGGAGATTCGGGAAGAGGAGATTAAGGCGAAATTCGAAAACGGTATCCTGAGTGTATCGATTCCGAAAGAGGAAGAGAAGAAGGTTGAAGGTCCGAAGCACATTTCCATCGAAGGGTGATCTGACAGCCCCGAGCGGTAACGATACAGAAACGCGTGCGAAGCTGCCACGTATCTGAAAGATTAAGCCGCCCGGCGGATGAAAATTTCGCTGGGCGGTATTACTGACAACAAACACAACAAGTACTTCAGAATTGAAGGGAGGCTTGCGATCATGAATATCAGCAAATTTACACAGAAATCAGTGGAAGCAGTCCAGAACTGCGAGAAGCTGGCTTATGAATATGGAAATCAGCAGATCGACCAGGAACATCTCCTGGTGAGTCTGTTAAAGTTAGATGACAGCCTGATCTTAAAGCTGATCACGAAAATGGGAATCTCCGGTGAGCAGTTTGCGGATGAGGCGGAAGCAGCACTTAAGAAGCTGCCGAAGGTATCCGGAGGCGGACAGGTTTATCTGACCCAGGACCTCAATAAAGTCCTGATCGATGCCGAGGACGAGGCAAAGGCGATGGGAGACGAATATGTTTCCGTCGAGCATCTGTTCTTATGCCTGTTAAAAGAACCGAACAGGGCAATAAAGGAACTGTTCCGCACCTACGGGATTGACCGGAATAAATTCTTACAGGCACTGTCCACGGTCCGCGGCAACCAGAGAGTTACCAGTGATAATCCGGAGGCAACCTACGATACCTTAAATAAGTATGGTTCCGATCTTGTAGAAAAGGCAAGAGACCAGAAGATGGATCCGGTGATCGGCCGTGACGCCGAGATCCGGAACGTGATCCGGATCCTTTCCAGAAAAACGAAAAACAACCCGGTTCTGATCGGTGAACCCGGTGTTGGTAAGACCGCCGTTGTGGAAGGGCTTGCACAGCGTATCGTCCGCGGCGATGTGCCGGAGGGCTTAAAAGATAAGAAATTATTCTCACTGGATATGGGTGCCCTTGTTGCAGGTGCGAAATACCGTGGTGAGTTTGAGGAGCGTTTAAAAGCCGTTCTCGATGAGGTGAGAAAGAGCGAGGGACAGATCATTTTGTTCATCGATGAGCTTCACACCATCGTCGGAGCCGGAAAGACGGAAGGCTCCATGGATGCCGGGAATATGTTAAAGCCGATGCTTGCCCGTGGTGAGTTGCACTGTATCGGTGCGACAACTCTGGATGAGTACCGGAAATATATTGAGAAGGATCCGGCTCTGGAACGTCGTTTCCAGCCGGTTATGGTTGATGAGCCGACGGTCGAGGATACGATTTCGATCCTTCGTGGACTGAAGGACCGTTATGAGGTCTATCACGGCGTAAAGATCACCGATTCTGCGCTTGTAGCAGCGGCAACCCTCTCCAACCGTTATATCAGCGACCGATTCCTTCCGGATAAGGCCATTGACCTCGTGGATGAAGCGTGTGCAATGATCAAGACGGAGCTCGATTCCATGCCGACGGAGCTGGATGAACTTTCCAGAAAGATCATGCAGCTTGAGATCGAGGAGGCAGCTCTCAAGAAAGAAACAGACCATTTAAGTCAGGAACGTCTTGCGGATCTTCAGAAGGAACTTGCGGAGCTCCATGACCAGTTCGCGACTCAGAAGGCCCAGTGGCAGAACGAGAAGGCGACGGTTGATAAGCTTTCCTCCATCCGTGAGGAGATCGAGGCAGTTCACCGCCAGATCCAGGACGCACAGCAGAAGTACGACCTGAATAAGGCAGCAGAGCTCCAGTACGGTAAGCTTCCGCAGCTTGAAAAAGAGCTGAAGGAAGAGGAGGAGAAGGTAAAGAACGCAGATCTGAGTCTTGTCCATGAAAGCGTTACCGAAGATGAGATCGCAAGGATCATCTCCCGCTGGACTGGTATCCCGGTTGCAAAACTCACGGAGAGCGAGAGGAATAAGACCCTTCATCTGGACGATGAGCTTCACAAACGTGTTGTCGGTCAGGATGAGGCAGTCGAGAAGGTTACAGACGCGATCATCCGCTCCAAGGCCGGGATCAAGGATCCGACAAAGCCGATCGGCTCCTTCCTGTTCCTCGGACCTACCGGTGTCGGCAAGACAGAGCTTGCAAAGACGCTTGCGGCAAGTCTGTTTGATGATGAGAACAATATGGTCCGGATCGATATGAGTGAATACATGGAGAAATACTCTGTATCCCGTCTGATCGGAGCGCCGCCAGGATATGTCGGATACGATGAGGGCGGTCAGCTCACAGAGGCAGTCCGCAGAAAACCGTACTGTGTTGTCCTGTTCGATGAGATCGAAAAGGCACATCCGGATGTATTCAATGTCCTGCTCCAGGTTCTTGATGACGGACGTATCACAGACTCCATGGGCAAGACGGTAGACTTTAAGAACACGATCATCATCCTCACCTCCAACATTGGTTCCCAGTATCTGCTTGACGGCATCGATGAGAACGGTGAGATCAAGCCGGAAGCAAAGTCAGAAGTCATGAACGATCTTCGTGCACACTTCCGTCCGGAGTTCCTGAACCGTCTTGATGAGACGATCCTCTTCAAGCCGCTTACAAAGAACAACATCGGAAGCATCATCGATCTGCTTGTTGCCGATATCAACAAGCGTCTGGCGGATAAAGAGCTTGTGGTTGCACTTTCCGATTCTGCAAAGCAGTTTATCGTGGACAACGGTTATGATCCGGTATACGGCGCAAGACCGCTTAAAAGATATCTGCAGAAGAATGTGGAGACTCTGGCAGCCCGCCTGATCCTGTCGGATGGTGTCCATACCGGAGATACGATCAAGATCGACGTGGTCGACGGAAAGCTCAACGCGTCCGCGGAGAGAGGAACAAAAGAATAATCAGAAAACCGGATTCCGGGCGGGGGCTTTGAAGGCAGCCTGGGATCTGGATAAAAGAAAACTTCATCCTTGGAGTTTTTCAGACCGGTATCACAGCCTGAAAAACTTCCGAAGATGAAGTTTTTTAGTGTGTTTCTCCTCCAATCACTTTGATATCCTGTTCATATTCAACAGCGGCCTTCACCGCCGCTTCCAATGCAGCCGTAATATCCGCAATGGCCATAGACGGGGTCGCCGGTTTATTGACAACCTGGGAAACGGCATACGGAACGTGGATAAAGCCGCCGCGTACATTTGGAAATTCCTTTTGGATATAATATAAAATTCCGTACATGACATGGTTGCAGATATAAGTTCCTGCGGTATTGGAGAGGGTAGAAGGATAACCGGCATTTCGGATCTCCTGAACCATCGCCTTCACCGGAAGATTGGAGAAATAAGCGGCATCTCCATCTGCAAAGATTGGTTCATCGATGGGCTGGTTTCCTTCGTTATCCGGGATCCTTGCATCTGTTACATTGATCGCAACACGCTCCGGAGTCACGCCGAACCGTCCGCCGGCCTGGCCGATGCTGATGACGATATCCGGGCGGAGCTCCATCATCTTTTCATGGACCTTCGCAATGGATTTATTGACAACGGTCGGGATCTGCAGCTTCGTGATCTTTGCTCCGGCGATCTCGTCTTTCATGGCTTTTACGGCTTCCCATGCCGGATTAATCGGCTCTCCGCCGAAGGGGTCGAACCCGGTGATCAGTACGTTCATGTAAATTCCTCACTTTCTTTACAGCCGCCTCTGCAACGCGGGGGATTTTCGGGCTGGAAAATTCATACCCGTGATATTAACGGCATATTTTCTCAGGAGACTTATTTGACAAACAGAGTCTCCGACGTTATGATAGATAAGGATATTATACAGGAAAATAAAAGAATTCGCAAACACAATTCCTGTACACGGACAGGGATTTTCTAATGCGCACTCGCGCAAAGATGCAGACTGTCGCAAGCGACCGCGCGAGGCGCGAGAATGTGCCAAGGCACATTCTTTTTAATATAAAATCTCGTACGGTACAGAGACGCAAAAACAGATAGAAAAGAGGAAAAATTATGTTTCGCAGAATCGGAAAAAATGATCCATGCTGGTGTGGAAGCGGGAAGCCATATTGTGAGTGCCATATGACATTTGACCAGAAGATCAGTCGTGCCCGCTTTGCAGGCCACGAGGTTCCGTCCCACAAGATCATCAAGACACCGGCACAGATCGAGGGGATCCGTGAGAGCGGAAAACTGAATGTGGCGGTCCTTGACTATGTGGCGGAGCACATCAAGGCGGGAATTACCACGGAGGAGATCGATCAGTGGGTATACGACTTTACGACAAAACATGGCGGGATTCCTGCACCGTTAAATTATGAGGGATTCCCAAAGAGCGTGTGCACCTCCATCAATGATCAGGTATGCCACGGAATTCCGTCCAAGGATGTTGTCTTAAAAGACGGTGATATCATCAACGTGGATGTCTCCACGATCCTTCACGGATATTTCTCTGATTCGTCCAGAATGTTCCTCATCGGCAATGTGGACCCGGAGAAGGAAAAACTTGTCCGCGTCACGAACGAAGCTGTGGAAAAGGGTCTCGAGCAGGTAAAACCGTGGGGATTCTTAGGAGATATGGGGCAGGCTGTCCATGACTACGCGAAGAAGAATGGTTACACCATTGTCGAGGAAGTCGGCGGTCACGGTGTCGGCCTTGAGTTCCATGAGGATCCGTTTGTAAGCTATGTGACAAGACGGGGCGAGGAGATGCTTATGGCACCGGGGATGATCTTTACCATCGAGCCGATGATCAACATGGGCCGCCCGGATATCTTTGTGGATGACAGCAACGGCTGGACGATCTATACCGATGACAGGCTTCCGTCCGCCCAGAGGGAAATCATGGTACTCGTGACAGAGACCGGACATGAGGTCCTTGCGTGGTAGAAAAACAGGGAGAAAAACCGTTACTGTTTGCGCAAGGCGTAAACAGTGACGAAAAACCTGATGGAAAATAGGAAAAATCCTTGAATAGTATCTGAAAATTCGGTATAATATAGTCAAATAACAGTAAACGTGAGATTTGAATAAGGAGGATCGTGTATGGAGTTAAAGTATGACAAAATTCAGACGACCGGTACAGATACCCCGTTAAAAATCGTAAAGGGACATTTTGCAACGAATCATGCCCACACGAATTACTATTTTGACCTGACGACGGTAAAGAGCCGTCTGAGTGAGGCTGGAGGAATTGCCCAGGCACTCGTACATATGTATCTGTACGATATGATCGTTGATACGATCGTATGCATGGAAGGGACCGAGGTGATTGGAACCCTTCTTGCGCAGGAGCTGACAAAAGGCGGTTTCATGTCGAAGAACGCCCACAAGACGATCTACGTTATCAAACCGGAGTTCAACAGCAACAGCCAGATCGTGTTTAAGGACAATTACCGCGCAATGATCAATGGAAAGAATGTGCTGATCCTCACCGCGACCGTGACAACGGGCTTGACGATCAACAAGGCGATCGAGGGTGTCCAGTACTATGGGGGAATTATTCAGGGGATCTCCGCAGTATTCAGCGCACTTGAGAATGTCAACGGAATTCCGATCAAGTCGGTATTCGGATTAAAAGATGTTCCGGATTACCAGTACAGCGACTACAGAAACTGCCCGTTATGTAAGGAAGGAAAGAAACTGGATGCGCTGATCAATCCGTATGGATATTCAAAACTGTAAAAATAATTTGAAATAGGAGCAGCTCTGCAGACCGGGGAAATCCCGGTGCCTGCAGAGCTTTTTCTTTTAACTGGGAATTCCGATGAATTCCCAGTTAAACAAAAAGGCACTGACGAGCCAGCGATGTTACATAACTCTGGTTCATACAAGCTATAAAAAGAAACTACTTGCAATTTCTGACAAAGTGCTTATAATAAAACATAGCAACATTGCTGAAAGGCAACTGGAAAGGAGACGCAAAGATATGACGAATCTTATTCTACTCGCAGTCGTGATTCGAATTATCGTCAGCATTATCGTCGTGGACGGGAATGCTTATTTGCGTTATACTGAATCCGGGATTGCCTGATAGAAACTTGAAAGAACAAGTTACGAAAGAAAGCAAAGCCTTACAGTGTAACGCTGTAAGGCTTTTTTATACCTGAATTTTAATACGGACATTTGTCCGTGCCAGAAAAGAAAAAGGCGGGAATGTCTGACAGAGCCGGACATTCCTGTGAGAAATAAGATGAGGGGAAAACAGCTATGAAAATGAACGGAGCGCGGATCCTGGTGGAAGAGCTGATCCATCAGGGCGTGAGAGTGATCTTCGGATATCCGGGGGGAGCAGTACTTGATATCTACAATGAACTCTATCTTGCGTCTGACCGCATCGGACATGTCTTAACGGCCCACGAGCAGGGAGCTGCCCATGCCGCTGACGGATATGCGAGAGCAAGCGGAAAGACCGGCGTGGTCCTGGCCACAAGTGGCCCGGGTGCGACGAACCTGGTGACAGGAATCGCAAACGCCTACCTCGATTCCGTACCGATGGTCGCGATCACAGGAAACGTCGCGGTAAACAGTCTCGGAAAGGATTCTTTCCAGGAGGTGGATATCGTCGGGATCACACAGCCGGTCGTAAAACACAACTTCATGGTCCGGGACATTAAGGACCTTCAGAAGACGATTATTGAAGCCTTTGAGATCGCGAATTCCGGACGTAAGGGACCGGTTCTCATTGATATTCCGAAGAACGTCCAGTCCGCGGAATATGAATATATTGAGGACTTAAAGGTTCCGAGCGTTGTGAAGAAGCCGAGAAAGTCCGAGTGCGGCAGCATCGACGAAGTCGTTGAGATGATCAAAAAGGCAAAAAAGCCGTTTATCTACGCAGGCGGCGGTGTTGTGGCAGCAGGAGCCCAGAAAGAAGTCCTGGAGCTCTCAAAACGGGTCGACGCGGCGATCGGTCTTTCGATGATGGGAATCACCTCCGTTCCGGCCTCCTATCCGCTGAATCTTGGAATGTGCGGCATGCACGGAAAATATCCGTCCATCAAGGCCCAGTCCGAATGTGATCTGCTTCTGGCAGTCGGCGTCAGATTCTCTGACCGCGCGACAGGCGACCTGAACGAGTACACAAAAAAATGTATGACGGTCCATATCGATATCGACCGCGCGGAGATCGGAAAGAATGTCAGTCCTGATGTGAGCCTCTGGGGCGATGTGAAAGAGATCCTTGCGAAGATTCTGGAAGAGCTCCCGGAAGAACGGCATCCGGAGTGGGTGAGTGAGCTTGAGGGCTATAAAAACGAGATGATCCTCCCGGCACCGAAACCTTACGGACCGGAAGCCATTATTGAGGAAGTTCACAGACATTGTACCGAGGACACAGTGGTCGCTACCGATGTCGGACAGCACCAGATGTGGACCATGCAGTTCTACCCGTTTGAAAAGCCGCACACGCTTCTCACTTCCGGCGGTCTCGGAACCATGGGATACGGTCTCGGAGCAGCCATTGGCGGATGCATCGCAGCGAGAGGCAGAAGAACCGTTCTCTTCACCGGAGACGGAAGCTTCGGAATGAACTTAAACGAGATGGCAACGGCGGTGAGTCAGGAACTCCCGATCACCATTGTCATTTTCGATAATGATGTCCTCGGAATGGTAAGACAGTGGCAGACAATTTTCTACGACTGTCACTATTCCCAGACGATCCTGGACAGAAAGACGGACTTCCCGGCTCTGGCGAAAGCCTTCGGTGCTGACGGATATGCGGTCTACACGATGGAAGACCTGCAGAAAGCCCTCGATGCGGCTGACAAATCCCAGGGACCGGTGCTGATCGACTGTCACATTGATATGGATGAGAAAGTCCTGCCGATGATCCCGCCGGGACGATCCATCAAAGACATGATTGTGGAAGGATAAGGTGACCATGGAAAACAAAGTTGAAAAGTTTGCGGTCGCCATGATCGTAAACAACCGCTTCGGCGTTTTAAACCGCATCGCCGGTCTTTACGCAAAGCGCTGCTATAATATTGATAATATCTCTGCAGGAACACTTGATGATCCGAACTATACGCGGATCACCATCGTCTCCACAGGAGATGAATATATGAAGGACCAGGTGGTCCGTCAGCTGGAAAAACTCATCGATGTCCGTGCTGTAACACTTTTGGAGCCGGAAAACACCGTATTTGCCCAGCATATGTACATCAAAATGCACCTGACAGGAAGCCACAGAGGTTCCAGCAAACATCAGGTACTGGATCTGATCAACGAGTACGGCGGAAAAGTCATAGACTTCGGTGAAGAGCATCTGACAGCCGAGATTACCGGAGACAGCAAAAAAGTTGAATCTTTTATTGAAAAAGTCAGAGATTTTGGTATATTAGAACTTAGCCGGTCGGGAGAGATCGCGATCGGTTTAGGGATAGACAACACATTACGTGTCGATCACAATGAAGAATAAGGAGAAGAAAAACTATGGCAACCATGTATTATGAGAGAGATTGTAACTTATCACTTCTTGACGGAAAGAAAGTAGCTGTTATCGGCTACGGTTCTCAGGGTCATGCACACGCTCTGAACTTAAGAGATTCCGGTGTTGATGTAGTAGTAGGTCTTTACGAGGGCTCCAAGTCCGCAGCAAAGGCAAAAGAAGACGGCTTCACAGTTATGCTCACAGCAGACGCTGTAAAGGCAGCAGATATCATCATGATCCTTGTAAACGATGAGAAGCAGGCAGCTCTCTACAAGAAAGATATCAAGGACAACCTTTCAGCAGGCAAGACACTTGCATTCGCTCACGGCTTCAATATCCACTTCAAACAGATCGTTCCGCCGGCAGATGTAAACGTGATCATGATCGCTCCGAAGGGACCGGGCCACACCGTTCGCTCCCAGTATGTAGGCGGTAAAGGTGTTCCGTGCCTCGTAGCTGTTGAGCAGGACCCGGCTGGAAACTCCATGGAAGTTGCTAAGGCATACGCTGCAGGCATCGGCGGAGCAAGAGGCGGTATCCTCGAGACAACATTCAAGGAAGAGACAGAGACAGACCTCTTCGGTGAGCAGGCAGTTCTCTGCGGCGGCGTTTGCGCATTGATGGAAGCTGGTTTCAACACACTTGTTGAGGCTGGTTATAAGCCGGAGAACGCATACTTCGAGTGCATCCACGAGATGAAATTAATCGTAGACCTGATCTTCAACGCTGGTTTCGAGGGAATGAGATACTCCATCTCCGATACTGCTGAGTACGGTGACTATGTAAGCGGTAAGAGAATCATCGGCGATGAAGCAAAGAAAGCAATGAAGCAGGTATTAACAGAGATCCAGGATGGTACATTCGCTAAGAACTGGATTCTTGAGAACCAGGTTGGCAGAACAACCTTCAACGCAGCAAGAGCAGCACACGCTGAGACACTTGCAGCTAAGACAGGCCGCGAGTTAAGAGCAAAGATGGGCTGGAAGCAGACACAGGATCTTGACGAGGCTAAATAGTCGCGATAGCAATGAGCAGTGCGAATCCGACGAGGAAAGATTCCCGTTGTGCTCGCACATAAGTGAATCTTTGCCGGCGGATTCATAGGGCGAATGCCCGCGCACGAGCGGACGCAAGTCCGTGAGTGTGCCACTGCGGGGCAGAAAACTCTGCAAATATTTCAAGGCCAGGCATCCCCGCCTGGCTTTGCGTTTCATAAGGAGAAAAATCATGAATTCAGATAAAGTAAAAGCTGGCGTAGAGCATGCGCCGCACCGTTCCCTTTTAAAGGCAGATGGATATAACGACGAGCAGATGCGTCGCCCGTTTATCGGCGTTGTAAACTCTTTCAATGAAGTAGCACCGGGACATATGCACTTACAGACTATCGCCCGTGCCGTAAAGGACGGCGTCCTTGCAGCAGGTGGAACACCGATGGAGTTCAATACCATCGGTGTCTGCGATGGTATCGCCATGGGCCATGATGGAATGCATTTCTCTTTAAGCTCCCGTGAGCTGATCGCAGATACCATCGAATGTATGGTAAAGGCACACTGCTTCGACGCACTCGTATTCATCCCGAACTGTGATAAGATCGTTCCGGGTATGTTAATGGCAGCAATGCGTCTGAACCTTCCGTGTATCTTCGTATCCGGCGGTCCGATGCTCTCCATCAACCAGAGAGATTTAAATACTGTATTCGAGGCAGTTGGTGCCAGAAAAGCAAATCTGATCAACGACGAAGAACTCGCTGAGATCGAGGGAAGCTCCTGCCCGGGCTGCGGTTCCTGTTCCGGTATGTTCACGGCAAACTCCATGAACTGCTTAACAGAGGTTCTTGGCCTCGGTCTTCCGGGAAATGGTACGATCCCGGCTGTATACGCTGAGCGTGTCCGTCTCGCAAAGACTGCAGGTATGCAGGTTATGAAACTCTTAGCTGACGATGTTCGTCCGCGCGATATCATCACACCGGCAGCATTCGAGAACGCTTTAACAACCGATATGGCTCTCGGATGTTCCACAAACTCCGCGCTTCATCTTCTTGCAATTGCCCATGAGGCTGATATCACTCTTGATCTTCACATGATCAACGCGATTAGTGAGAAGACTCCGAACCTATGCCACCTCGCACCGGCAGGACATCACCACATGCAGGATCTCCTGGAGGCAGGCGGAATCTCCGCAGTATTAAAAGAACTTCTCGATGCCGGTATGATCCACGGCGACTGCAAGACTGTAACAGGAAAGACGGTTGCTGAGAACGTTGCCCGTGCCGTAAACCGCAATCCGGAAGTGATCCGTCCATTAGACAATCCATACACAAAGACCGGCGGACTTGCCGTCCTTTTCGGAAATCTGGCTCCGAACGGCGCGATCGTAAAGCGTTCCGCTGTAAAACCGGAGATGTTAGTCAACACAGGTACCGCAAAGTGCTTTGATTCCGAGGAAGAGGCGATCGCAGCGATCTACGCTGGAAAGATCGTTCCGGGCGACATCGTTGTCATCCGTTATGAGGGACCGGCAGGCGGCCCGGGAATGAGAGAAATGCTTTCTCCGACATCCGCGATCGTTGGTATGAAACTTGACACAACCGTTGCTCTTCTTACAGACGGACGTTTCTCAGGCGCATCCTGCGGTGCAGCTATCGGACATATCTCCCCGGAGGCAGCCGCAGGCGGCCCGATCGCTTACATCAAAGACGGCGACAAGATCGCTATCGACATCCCGAACTACAGCTTAAAGCTGCTTGTTTCCGATGAAGAGATGGAAGAGAGAAAGAAGACCATGAAGATCCGCGAGCCGAAGAAGCTGACAGGATACTTAAAGCGCTATGCGAAGAACGTATCCTCTGCGGATAAGGGTGCTATCGTAGAGTAATTTGATACCTAGGGTCAAAAGGTCGGAAGGCCTTTGGCAAGCTTGCTTGCAAAAGGCTTTTTGACCTTGGAACCCTGGTATCACATGATATATAAAAGGCGGCGGGCTTATTTTGGAAGCTGCGCCGCCTTTTTACCAGGTATCCGACGGAAAATGCCATACGGCAGTTTCTGAAGGCTGCCAGGTTTCGGAAAAATCCCCGGAAAGAGAGGAAACTATATGAACGAGATCGTATCAAACCTGCTCGTATACGGCAGCCTGCCGGAAGACTCGATCCTCTGGCAGCTTGCGGATATCTGTGAGAAACTGAAAGATGGAACAGAGACGAAGGCGGCGCTCAGAGGCCGCGTTTTCCACCAGGTGAAGAATCTTCTGACGGTTGCCACAGACTACGCTTTTGACAAGAACTTATGGCACAACTACCTGACATTCCTCCTGATCACGAATGAGAATCCGTTCAGCCTCGTCTGTGAGAAGATGGGGGCTCAGGAAGGAACGGTCAACAACTTTGTGACCCACGATTTCGACATGTTCAAGGAACTGTTCGATTACGATTTTTCCTGGCTGGAGAAAGAACTCTCCATCGATTGCTTCACACAGCTGACCCACTACCAGGCAATCCGCAAAAAAGAGCTGATGTACAATAAAAATGTCAGCGAGAAAGTGAGAAACTTAAGCGAGAAGCTTGAGACGGCCGAGTCAGGCGCAGATTTCTTCCAGTATGTGACGGAGTTCTACAAAGATTACGGTGTCGGCATGTTCGGACTCAACAAGGCATTCCGCATTGCTGAGAACAAGGACGGATCCATCCGCTTCCTGCCGATCAACAACATGGATACCGTTATGCTGGATGACCTCATCGGCTACGAGCTCCAAAAGAAGAAACTTGTGGAGAACACCCAGGCATTCTGTGACGGAAAAGCGGCGAACAACGTGCTGTTATTCGGCGACAGCGGTACCGGTAAATCCACCAGCATCAAGGCCATCGTCAACCAGTTCTACCCCCAGGGCCTGCGCATGATCGAGATCTACAAGCATCAGTTTAAGGATCTTTCCACGATCATCGCCCAGATCAAGAACCGCAACTACAAGTTCATCATCTACATGGATGATCTCTCCTTCGAGGAGTTTGAGATCGAGTACAAGTTCTTAAAGGCTGTTATCGAGGGCGGAGTCGAGACAAAGCCGGACAACGTGCTGATCTACGCCACATCCAACCGCCGTCACCTCATCAAGGAGACGTGGAAGGATAGAGAGGACATGGAACACAGCGAGGATCTGCACCGCTCCGACACCATGGAGGAGAAGCTCTCCCTGGTCAACCGGTTTGGCCTTTCTATCTTCTACGCGAAGCCGAACAAGGAAGGGTTCAACGAGATGGCAGTGGCTCTCGCGAGACGCGCGGGCATCACTCCGGAGGTTATGACTGATGAGGAGATCTGCTACGAGGCGAACCGTTTCGAGATGCGCGGTGGCGGACTTTCCGGCCGTACAGCGCAGCAGTTTGCGAATTACCTGCTCACGATCAAATAAAAACGACAGAATACGAGAAGACCCGGTATGGAAACATGCCGGGTCTTTTTTATGTAACGGGAAATTCCGAGGAATTCCCCGTTACATAAAAAGGCACTGACGTGCCAAAGATGCACACTCGCGCGAAGATGTAGATCGTCGCAAGCGACCGCGCGAGGCGCGAGAATGTGCCAAGGCACATTCTTTTTAACATGTCTGCTGTTAAAGAATGTTAAGAAAAGAAGATATAGTGATAAAAATAGATACAAAGCTCGTAAAACAACGAAAAATCACGAATGATTTTGAAATTGTACACCTATTTCGGATTGGATTCGACAAGGGGGCAATACTATAATGTCTATATTCCTACCGGGGATGGTCAAAAAGAAAAATATCATGTCAGACGCCCGGCCGGAACGGGGAAAATGACCGAAAAAGAAACTTTATGTGTTACAGGAGGAGCATTATGGCAGAATTATCCATTGCGATTGCAGATGACAACAGACAGACTTTGAATTTACTTGGCGAAATTCTGGAAAAAGAAGATGGGATCCATGTAGTTGGGAAGGCGGATAATGGCGAGGACGCGTACAACATGATCGTCCGCACGAATCCGGATATTGTTCTCATGGATGTGATCATGCCGAGACTGGACGGAATTTCCGTCATGGAAAAAGTAAAAAACAACACGCAGATGAAGAACCACCCGTCCTTCATCATGGTGACGGCGGCCAGCAGCCAGGATGTGACAGAGGACGCGTTCCGGCTCGGAGCTAATTATTATATTATGAAGCCCTTCAACAGGGATATTATTCTGGATAAGATCCACAGAGTCTGTCGCGGTCGGATAAAAGCGGCAGGTGCGGTACATACGGATGTGAAGAAGGTACAGCCGTATCTTGATAAAGAGACCTATATAGAACAGAATCTTGAGACGGATGTGACCCAGATGCTGCATGAGATCGGAATTCCAGCCCATATTAAAGGATACCAGTATCTGAGAGATGCCATCATCATGTCTGTCAGGGATACAGAGATGCTGTCCTCTGTCACGAAGATCCTTTATCCGACCATCGCGAAGACCCACAAGACGACACCGAGCCGCGTGGAGCGCGCCATCCGCCATGCCATCGAGGTTGCCTGGGGCAGAGGAGAGCTTGATACCCTGAACAGCCTCTTCGGATACACGGTGAACGGCGGCAAGGGAAAACCGACAAATTCTGAATTTATTGCACTGATTGCAGACAAAATCCGACTGGATTACAAACGTATCTGAAAAATCTGAAAAAAGAAAAAGACCCACTTTCTAATTTCCGAGGGATGTGTTATACTGAATCTAATAGCGGGACATGGCATTTTTGCGGAATTTCCCCTGCCATGGAGCAAAAAGTGGAAGGATGGGTTATCATGAAGAAAATATTGTTTGTCGCTTCCGAGGCTGTACCTTTTATCAAGACAGGCGGACTTGCCGATGTTGTGGGATCCTTACCGAAATGTTTTGATAAAGAATATTTTGATGTGCGGGTCATGATCCCGAAGTATCTCTGTATCAAGGATAAATTTTTGAGCAATCTTACTTATGTAAATCATTTTTATATGGATTACCTGGGACAGAGCCGTTATGTCGGAATTCTTGAATATGTATATGAAGGGATCACCTTCTATTTTATCGATAATGAGAGTTATTTCTGGGGCGATAAGCCATATGGTGATTGGTATTATGACCTGGAAAAATTCTCATTTTTCTCACAGGCAGCGTTATCCGCACTTCCTGTGATCGGATGGAGACCGGATGTGATCCACTGCCATGACTGGCAGACTGGACTGATCCCTGTATATTTAAAGGGAAGATTCGGAGAGGGAGAGTTTTTCCGCGGAATCAAGTCCGTCATGACGATCCACAACCTGAAATTCCAGGGCGTGTGGGATGTAAAGACGATCCAGAGATTCTCGGGACTCCCGGACTACTTCTTTACACCGGATAAGTTAGAGGCATACAAAGACGGAAATATGTTGAAGGGCGGTCTTGTGTATGCCGACGCGATCACGACGGTCAGCAACACCTACGCAGAGGAGATCAAGACCCCGTTCTACGGAGAAGGGCTTGACGGACTTATGCGGGCGAGATCCGGCGATCTCCGTGGGATTGTAAACGGTATCGACTATGATGTCTTCAACCCGGAGACGGATCCGGATATCGTTCAGAATTACAACGCGAAAAATTTCAGAAAAGAGAAAGTGAAAAATAAACGCGCGCTTCAGGAAGAGCTTGGTCTCGCGAAGGACGATAAGAAGTTCATGATCGGTATCGTCTCAAGACTCACGAACCAGAAAGGTCTGGATCTGATCCAGTGCGTGATGGACGAGATCTGTACGGATGATGTGCAGCTGGTCGTTCTTGGAACCGGAGACGAGAACTATGAGAATATGTTCCGCCATTACGACTGGAAATATCATGACCGCGTATCAGCGCAGATATACTACTCCGAGCCGCTGTCCCACAAGATCTACGCGGCCTGCGACGCGTTCCTGATGCCGTCCTTATTTGAGCCGTGCGGTTTGAGCCAGCTCATGGCGCTCCGCTACGGAACGGTGCCGATCGTCCGCGAGACAGGCGGCTTAAAGGATACGGTATGGCCGTACAATGAGTTCGAGGGAACAGGAACAGGATTCTCCTTCGCGAACTACAATGCCCATGAGATGTTGAATATTATCCGCTATGCGAAGCATATTTACTACGATAAGAAGCGGGAATGGAATAAGATCGTTGACCGGGCGATGGCAGTGGACTTCTCCTGGAAGACGTCTGCCGGAAAGTATCAGGAATTATATGACTGGCTGATCGGATACTAAAATGATTTGGAAATACTGACATAAAAGAGGAAAACATGACAATGTGGAATGAATTTCTGGGAAACCAGATACTGATCAGTGCAGTGCTCGGATGGACAGTGGCACAGTTTTTAAAGACCGTGATCGATATGGTGATCAATAAGTCTTTTAATCCGGAGCGGATCTTCGGCTCCGGAGGAATGCCGAGTTCCCATTCAGCGACGGTCTGTGCGCTTACGACGGCATCCGGAATGAAGTACGGAGTGGGAAGCTTTGAATTTGCCATCAGCTTTGTTCTCTCGATGATCGTAATGTACGACGCGATGGGCGTAAGGCGGGAGACCGGAAAACAGGCAAAACTGTTGAACAGCGTTTTCTTTGAGAATATCCTGAATTTAGACGGAGTTTTTCTCCAGGAAAAACTGAAAGAATATGTGGGACATACGCCGCTGCAGGTAGTTGCGGGAGCGGTTCTTGGTATCCTCCTGGCAGTGCTCACTGGTAAATTGTACTAAATTAAAAGAAAATTGTGTACAATTTTGACCAAGAAAAACGACGGAAATTTACAGAAATATGTGAAAAAATCACGAAACTTTTATAAAGGGATGTTGCAATTTTTGGCAACATCCCTTATAATATGTACAGGCCTTTTTTCCGACACTCGATTTTTTTTGTGCGATATTTCCAAACCGGAGTTACGTGATGGGGGAACGGAAGTATTGCAGGGGAGCAAAGAGATGAGGGCAATATAGACATCTTAGTCTAAACTAAATTCTAGGAGGAATAACAACTTATGGCAAAGTGGGTTTATAAGTTTGAAGAAGGCAGCGCGGCAATGAGAAATCTTCTCGGCGGCAAAGGCTGCAACCTTGCGGAGATGACAAATCTTGGCATGCCGATCCCGCAGGGATTCACAGTAACAACAGAAGCCTGCACAGACTACTACAACAGTGGAAAACAGATCACAAAAGAGATCCAGGATCAGATCTTTGAGGCTTTAACATGGCTCGAGGGCGTGAACGGAAAGAAATTCGGTGATACCGAGGATCCGTTACTTGTATCTGTACGTTCCGGTGCGCGTGCATCTATGCCGGGTATGATGGATACCATCTTAAACCTCGGTTTAAATGATGTAGCAGTAGAAGGTTTCGCAAAGAAGACAGGTAATCCGCGTTTCGCATATGACTCCTACAGAAGATTCATCCAGATGTATTCCGACGTCGTTATGGAAGTTCCGAAGTCCTACTTCGAGAAGATCATCGACGAGATGAAGGAAGCAAAAGGCGTTCACTATGATACAGAGTTAGACGCTAACGATTTAAAGGAACTCGCTGAGAAGTTCAAAGCTGTATACAAAGAGGCTATGAACGGCGAAGAATTCCCGCAGGACCCGAAGGAACAGTTAATGGGCGCTGTAAAAGCAGTATTCCGTTCCTGGGACAACCCGCGTGCGATCGTTTACCGTCGTATGAATGATATTCCGGGTGACTGGGGTACCGCAGTAAACGTACAGACCATGGTATTCGGTAATAAGGGAAATACCTCCGGTACAGGCGTTGCGTTCACCCGTAACCCATCCACAGGTGCAAAGGGCATCTTCGGTGAGTACCTGATCAACGCACAGGGCGAGGACGTTGTTGCCGGTGTTCGTACTCCGCAGCCGATCTCCCAGCTTGAGAAAGACCTTCCGGAGTGCTACAAGCAGTTCATGGAACTGGCTATGAAACTTGAGAATCATTTCCACGACATGCAGGATATGGAGTTCACGATCGAGGAAGGTAAGCTCTACTTCTTACAGACACGTAATGGTAAGAGAACTGCTCCGGCTGCAATCCAGATCGCATGCGATTTAGTAGATGAGGGACAGATCACTCCTGAGGAAGCTGTTTGCAGAATCGAAGCAAAATCCCTCGACCAGTTATTACATCCGACCTTCGATCCGGCTGCATTAAAGGCAGGCGAGGTTATCGGACAGGCTCTTCCGGCTTCCCCGGGTGCTGCAGCTGGTAAAGTCTGCTTCACAGCAGATGACGCTAAGGCAGCTGGTATCGGCGGCAAGGGCGAGAGAGTGATTCTGGTTCGTCTTGAGACATCCCCGGAGGATATCGAGGGAATGCACGCTGCACAGGGTATCTTAACAGTCCGCGGTGGTATGACATCCCACGCAGCAGTAGTTGCACGTGGTATGGGTACCTGCTGTGTATCCGGCTGCGGTGAGATCAAGATCAACGAGGAGAAGAAGGAATTCACACTCGGCGGACATACCTTCCACGAGGGCGATTACATCTCCTTAGACGGTACAACAGGTAAGATCTACAACGGTGATATCAAGACTCAGGAAGCATCCGTAGGCGGAAACTTCAAGAGAATCATGGATTGGGCTGACTCCTTCAGAAAACTTGGTGTCCGCACAAACGCTGATACACCGGCTGATACAAAGAACGCAGTTAAGCTTGGCGCAGAGGGCATCGGCCTTTGCCGTACTGAGCATATGTTCTTCGATCCGGAGAGAATCCACAACTTAAGAAGAATGATCGTTTCTGATACAGTAGAGGCAAGAGAGGAAGCATTAAGCAAACTCCTTCCGTACCAGAAGGGCGACTTCAAGGCTATGTACAAGGCACTCGAGGGCAGACCAATGACAGTCCGCTACTTAGATCCGCCGCTGCATGAGTTCACTCCTAAGACAGAGGAAGAGATGGCAGAGCTTGCAAAGGATATGGGCAAGACTGTTGACGAGATCAAGAAGAAATGCGATGAGCTTCATGAGTTCAACCCGATGATGGGTCATCGTGGATGCCGTCTTGCAGTTACCTATCCGGAGCTTGCAAAGATGCAGACACGTGCGATCATGGAAGCTGCGATCGAAGTTCAGGAAGAAGAGGGCTATGAGATCGTTCCGGAGATCATGATTCCGCTCGTTGGTGAGAAGAAAGAGCTCAAGTTCGTGAAAGACATCGTTGTTGAGGTTGCTGAGCAGGTTAAGAAAGAGAAAGGCTCCGATATGCAGTACCACATTGGTACAATGATCGAGATCCCGCGTGCAGCTCTTACTGCAGGCCAGATCGCTGAGGAAGCTGAGTTCTTCTCCTTCGGTACAAACGACCTGACACAGATGACATTCGGCTTCTCCCGTGACGATGCCGGCAAGTTCCTTGATTCCTACTACAAGGCAAAGATTTATGAGTCTGATCCGTTCGCAAGACTTGACCAGACTGGTGTTGGCCGTCTCGTAGAGCTCGCAGTTAAGGAAGGACGTGCAACACGTCCGGAGTTGAAGTGCGGTATCTGTGGCGAGCACGGTGGAGATCCGTCTTCCGTAGAGTTCTGCCACAAGGTTGGCTTAAACTACGTAAGCTGCTCACCGTTCCGTGTACCGATCGCAAGACTTGCTGCAGCACAGGCTGCTCTTCATGAGAAAGGTTACAAATAGGATCTGACTGACGCGAAGCGTAAATTGAATCTTTATAAAATGTAAAAATGAGATCCCCCGGAAGTTTTTCTGGGGGATCTTTTGGAAAAGGAGAAGCAATATGAAGGTATTAAATATTGGATCTCTGAATATTGACCGTGTATATGGAGTGGATCACTTTGTAAAACCGGGAGAGACGATCAAGACGAGAACGTATGCGGAGGCCTGCGGCGGAAAAGGATTAAATCAGTCGATCGCTCTGGCACGTTCCGGGGCGGAAGTGCATCATGTGGGCGCTGTTGGAGCGGACGGGGGAATGCTCTTAGATGTTCTCAAGGCGTCCGGGGTACATACGGAAGGTACAAAGAGTCTTTCAGGAGCCAGTGGCCACGCGGTGATCCAGGTGGATCAGAATGGACAGAACAATATTATCATCTGCGGCGGAGCCAACGATTCCGTATCAAAGGAAATGATCGACGAAGCGGTAAAAGAGGTGGAAGAGGGAGATATCGTTCTTCTCCAGAACGAGATTTCCAATGTGGGATATGCAGCTGAGACGGCGAAGAAGGCCGGAGCGAAGGTCGCGCTGAATCCGTCCCCGATCAACGAGAATCTGAAGACGATCCCGATGAATCTGGTGGACTATTTTATCCTCAATGAGATTGAGGGAAAAGAAATTTCCGGAGCGGAGAGTGAAGAACCGGAAGAGATCATGGAGAAGCTGAAGACGAAATATCCGGATGCCGCTTTTGTATTAACGCTTGGAGAAAAAGGGTCCTGGTATTTTGATAAGACCAGGTGCTTCAAACAGGATATTTATAAAGTTAAAGCAGTGGATACCACTGCGGCGGGAGATACCTTCTGTGGATATTTCCTGTCCGGAATCACAAAAGGAAGAGAGATTCCGGAGATTCTGAAAACAGCAAGTGCCGCCAGTGCCATCGCCGTAAGCCGGAACGGCGCAGCTCCAAGTATTCCGGAGTATGAGGAAGTGGAGAAATTTGTGGCGGAGCGCGGGTAAGAAGATAGAAAATGTGAGCCAGTATTAGAAAAGGCTGAATAGGAATAAAAAATTGTTGCGGCAATCCGCAAAGAACTAAAAAATGTCATGAAAGAAAGCATTTGGAAAGAAAGCTTATATTCATGACATTTTTTATAAAACAATCTAATTTAACCTATTGTGCTATTTCAAATAAAAC
>NZ_QWGO01000036.1:0-27116 GCF_003435535.1 Desulfotomaculum sp. OF05-3
GGGATCAACGAGATCGCGGCCTGCAGAGTCTGCGTTGTGGAGCTGGAAGGAAAGGAAAAACTGATCACCTCCTGCAACAATCTCGTGAAGGAAGGCATGGTCATCCATACGAACAGCCCGAAGGTCCGGAATCACAGAAGAAATACGGTCCAGCTGCTGCTGTCCCAGCATGATAACCGCTGCGTGGTCTGTCCGAGAAACGGAAACTGTGGTCTGCAGCAGGTGGCATATGATCTGAATATTCTGGAAATCCCGTTTAAGCAGGAACCGGAATATCAGCCGTGGGATAAGAATTTCCCGCTGATCCGCAATTCCGCGAAGTGCATCAAGTGCATGCGCTGTGTTCAGGTCTGTGATAAGATCCAGGGACTCGGGATTTGGGATGTGGAAGGAACCGGTTCCAGAACGACCGTGAATGTCGCAGGACATAAGACGATCGGGGAAGCGAACTGCGCTCTCTGCGGTCAGTGTATCACCCACTGTCCGGTTGGCGCCCTCTCGGAGCGCGACGATACGGAAAAAGTCTGGGAAGCGATCGAAAATAAAGAGAAGATCGTTGTGGCGCAGGTTGCCCCGGCGGTCCGCACGGCCTGGGGAGAGGAACTTGGACTCTCCGGCGCGGACGCTCCGGTCGGAAAGATCTTCGATGCATTAAAGAGAATGGGCGTCGATTACGCGTTTGATACGGTATTTTCCGCGGATCTCACGATCATGGAGGAGAGCACGGAGTTTATCAGCCGTTTCACAAGCGGCGAACTGAAAGACCGTCCGATGTTCACCTCATGCTGCCCTGGCTGGGTTCGATTTGCGAAGAGCCAGTTTCCGTATATGGTGAACTACCTCTCCACAGCAAAATCCCCGCAGCAGATGTTCGGGGCGGTCATGAAGACATATTTTGCGGAAAAACTCGGAGTTTCCCCGGATCAGATCTTTACGCTCTCCATCATGCCCTGCGTGGCAAAAAAAGGCGAGCGTGAGATGGACCTCTTCTACGGGGAGTATGCCGGACATGACGTCGATGCGGTTCTCACGACGAGAGAACTCGTGAAGATGATCCGCTCCGCCCATATCCGTCCGAATACACTGGTCGAGATCCCGGGCGACAGCCCGATGCACGCGGGAACCGGCGCCGGTGTGATCTTCGGCGCGACCGGCGGCGTTATGGAAGCAGCCCTGCGCACCGCATATTTCACCTTAAAGGGCGAGAATCCGCCGGCAGACGCGTTCCGTGCGGTCCGCAGTGAAGGATTCCAGGAAAACGCAGGAGTCCAGGAAGCGGAGTTTGCGATCGGCGACATTAAGCTGCGTACCGCAGCAGTCAGCGGCCTTGGAAATACGAGAAGACTGCTGCAGCAGATCGAGCGCGGGGAAGTCCACTACGACTTTGTCGAAGTCATGGCATGCCCGGGCGGCTGTGTCGGCGGCGGCGGACAGCCGATCCACGACGGCGAGGAGCTGGCGTTTGCGCGCGGAAAGAAGTTATACGAACTGGATGCGGAATCAGAACTCCGGTATTCGCATGAAAACCCGGATATCAAGGAGATCTACAGCGATTTCTTCGGAAAACCGATGTCCCACAAGGCACATATGCTGCTGCATACGGAGCATTGGAAAAATAAATAAAGTGTCGGTTAAATTACGGATACAGAAAAAGCACGTAGATACAGGAATGAAAAAACAATTGATTTTATGTCGAAAATTCAAGTCGAATGTCTGTGAAGGATAGTTACTGTAAACGCAAGTGTATGTGTTTCCTGAAAAGGATTGCATGAATTCTGAAAATATGGTAATCTATGAATAGATACATTCCATGACACGGAATGCACAAGGGATGAGCGCAAAAGCGCAAATCCCGCACGATTCGGACGGTACATCAGGGGGTATCTGCCGGAGTATGAAAAACGAGTATAGGATATAAAAGAATCTGCCGCTAACAGCTGTGATCATGGACGGAATGGGTGTCATGACGGAGTTGCTGGCGGCAGATTCTTGTCATAACTGCCTCTTGCACTGGACGTTCAAAACTGATAAAATGTAGAAATCAGGGGACTTTGGAAAAAGGCCCCTTAAATGCGTTGCGATTTAGAAAAATCAGATTCCGTTTTGACCGTGGAAGGGAATACCTGGCGGTCAGCGGAAATTCGAAAAGGAGATAAAAATGTTAATAATTGCAGGTCTCGGAAACCCGGGAAAGGAATATGAAAATACAAGACACAATGCAGGTTTTATGGTGATGGATGCTCTGGCGGAGAAGATCGGGGCGGACATTTCAGAGAAAAAGCACAAGGCGCTCTGCGGAAAAGGCGTGATCGGCGGGGAGAAGGTGATTCTCATGAAGCCGCAGACGTATATGAACTCCAGTGGGGAGAGTATCCGCGCGGCAGCCGATTATTATAAGGTGGATCCGGAAGATATCCTGATCGTGTACGATGATATCAGTCTGGCTCCGGGCCAGTTAAGGATCCGCGCAAAGGGAAGTGCCGGCGGTCACAACGGGATCAAGAGCATCATCGCACATCTCGGAACCCAGGAATTCCCGCGCGTGAAGGTCGGAGTCGGTGAGAAACCGGCGAGAATGGATCTTGCAGATTATGTGCTCGGACACTTCTCAAAGGAAGAGCAGGCGACGATGGATGACGCCGTGAAGGAAGCGGCCGACGCAGTCTGCGAGATCGTGAATGTCGGGATCGCGCAGGCGATGAATGATCATAACCGGAAGAAAGAAGAAAAATAAAAGAAGTATTGGTAAAATTTTGCCGCAGTGTGCGTGCGGAGAATACCTATGCACACTAACTGGAATAGAATCAGAAATATGATCGGACAGGAAACGAATAAAAACAGGAGGAACCATGGCTGAAGTTTTTGCAAATCCGCTCGCGGAGCTGGCGGAGTATACCGATATGAAACAGGATATGGATAAAGGAAAAGGTCCGATCCAGGTCAGCGGCGTGACAGATTCCCAGAAAGTTCATGTCATGTATGAACTCTCGAAGGAACATCCGTGGCGCCTTGTCGTGACGTATGATGACAACCGGGCGAAGGAGATCTATGATGATTTCAGCTATTTTGAGCCGAATACATGGCTGTACCCGGCAAGAGACCTTCTGTTTTACAGCTCTGATATCCACGGAAATCTCCTGACGAGACAGCGGATGCAGGTGTTTAAACACCTTTTGGAGGACGAAGGCGGCGTTGTCGTGACGACCGTGGACGGTCTCATGGATCATCTTCTGCCGCTTTCCATGATCAGGGAGAGCTGCCTGAACATCATGGCGGGACAGACGCTCGATATCGAGGAGATCAAGACACAGCTTACGAACATGGGATATGAGCGGATGGGACAGGTCGATGGAATGGGACAGTTTTCGGTCCGCGGTGGAATTCTCGATGTCTTTCCGCTTACGGAGGAGGTCCCGGTCCGGATCGAACTCTGGGGAGACGAGGTGGACTCGATCCGCTCGTTTGATGCCGAGAGCCAGCGCTCGATCCAGCAGATGGACGCGGTCACGATCTACCCGGCAGCAGAACTGATCCTCACGAAGGAACATATCGAGGATGGGATCCTGCGCCTGGAGTCAGAGGGAAAGAAGCAGGAAAAGACCTTCCGCGATCAGAAAAAGCCGGAGGAAGCGACGCGGATCCGGCGGGCCGTCGGAGAGCTTGTGGAATCCTTGAGAGAGGGATTCGATGTGCAGACATTGGATGCGTATATCCGGTATTTCTGTAAGGACACGGTGTCATTTCTGGATTACATGAAAGATGTGGGAAACAGAGCTGTTTGCACGCATTCTGAGGTAAAAACGGGAGAGGAGACTGACAAGAAAACGGCAAAAGCTGCAGAGAGCGGAATGTCAGAACAAAAGGCAGGGGGGACAGGGAAAAAAGCTGTCGGTGACTCAAATAGGATAGCAGCGGGCACAGAAAAGGAATACACAGGACTCGCCCTGCTCTTAGATGAACCCCAGCGCATGAAAGAAAAAGCGGAGACCGTCGAGACGGAATTCCGGGAGAGCATGTCCCATCGCCTGGAACAGGGCTATATCCTGCCGGGGCAGGCGGACCTCCTGTTTTCATCGAAAACGATCCTGGCGGACGCGCACACGCCGCACACGATCTTCATGACCGGACTTGACCAGAGACTCCCCGGCATGACTCCGAAGGCGAAGTACAGCCTGACCGGAAAGAACTTAAATTCCTACCAGAACAGCTTCGAGATCCTGATCAAGGACCTGACGAGATGGAAGAAGGACGGATACCGCGTTGTTCTCCTCTCTGCGTCGAGGACCAGAGCGAGCCGTCTTGCGGGGGATCTAAGGGAGTATGACCTGCGGGCGTTCTGTCCGGAAGACCCGGGACAGCCGGTCGCTCCGGGGGAGATCATGGTCACCTACGGAAAACTCCATAAGGGCTTTGAGTACCCGCTGATCAAGTTCGTCGTCATCACCGAGGGCGACATGTTCGGCGTGGAAAAACGGAAGAAAAAGCGGAAAAAGTACAATTACGAGGGAAAGAAGATCAGCAGCTTCTCCGAACTCTCTGTCGGTGACTACGTGGTGCATGAGAGCCATGGTCTCGGAATCTATAAAGGAATCGAGAAGATCGAGCAGGACCATGTCATCAAAGACTACATCAAGGTCGAGTACGGGGACGGCGGAAACCTTTATCTTCCGGCGACCCGTCTGGAGGGGATCCAGAAGTATGCGGGGGCTGACGCAAAGGTTCCGAAGTTAAATAAGCTTGGCGGAACCGAGTGGACGAAGACGAAGACGAAGGTCCGCACGGCAGTCCGCGAGATCGCGAAGGAGCTCGTGCAGCTCTATGCGGCGAGACAGGATGCGGAAGGATTCCAGTATGGACCAGATACGGTCTGGCAGAAGGAATTCGAGGAGATGTTCCCGTACGATGAGACGGATGACCAGCTCACCGCGATCGACGATACGAAGCGGGACATGGAGAGCAAGAAGATCATGGACCGCCTGATCTGCGGGGATGTCGGTTACGGAAAGACGGAGATCGCACTCCGCGCGGCGTTCAAGGCGGTGCAGGAAGGAAAACAGGTCGTGTACCTGGTCCCGACAACAATCCTGGCGCAGCAGATCTACAATACGTTCGTCCAGAGAATGAAGGATTTCCCGGTCCGCGTGGACATGATGTCGCGCTTCCGGACACCGGGAGAGATGAAGAAGACAGTAGAAGGACTGAAAAAGGGGTATGTGGATATTATTGTCGGCACACACAGAGTCCTGTCAAAGGATGTACAGTTTAAGAACCTTGGACTTCTGATCGTCGATGAGGAGCAGCGGTTCGGTGTGACCCACAAAGAGAAGATCAAGCAGATGAAGCAGAACGTGGACGTTCTGACCCTGACAGCGACGCCGATCCCGCGGACTCTGCATATGAGCCTTATCGGGATCCGTGACATGAGTGTTCTCGAGGAGCCGCCGGTGGACCGTGTTCCGATCCAGACCTATGTCATGGAGTACAACGACGAGATGATCCGTGAGGCGATCCACAGAGAATTAGGGCGCGGCGGGCAGGTGTACTATGTATACAACCGTGTCAATAACATCGACGAGGTGGCAAACCATGTGGCGTCTCTCGTGCCCGACGCAAATGTGGCTTTTGCCCATGGACAGATGAATGAGCATCAGCTCGAGAAGATCATGCTGGATTTCATCAACGGCGATATTGATGTTCTCGTGTCTACAACGATCATCGAGACGGGGCTGGATATCCCGAATGCCAACACGATGATCATTCAGGACGCGGATCGTCTTGGCCTTTCCCAGCTCTACCAGATCCGGGGGCGGATCGGACGGTCGAACCGTACCTCCTATGCGTTCCTGATGTATAAACGGGATAAGATGTTAAAGGAGGATGCGGAAAAACGTCTTCAGGCGATCCGGGAGTTCACAGAGCTGGGATCCGGGATCAAGATCGCGATGCGTGACCTTGAGATCCGCGGCGCGGGAAATATCCTCGGAGCGGAACAGCATGGACACATGGAGGCAGTCGGATATGATCTTTACTGCAAGATGCTCAACGAGGCGGTCATTGCCTTAAAGGGCGGACAGGAAGAGGAGGAAACCTTTGAGACCGTGGTGGATTGCGATATCGACGCATTTATTCCGGACGGATATATCAAGAATGAGTATCTGAAGCTTGATGTATACAAGAGAATTTCCGCCATCGAGACGGACGACGAGTATATGGATATGCAGGATGAGCTGATCGACCGCTTCGGCGATATTCCGAAATCTGTGGATAACCTGCTGCGTGTAGCGGAATTAAAAGCTATGGCCCACCGCGCCTATGTGACCGAGGTGGATATCAACACCCAGGAGATCCGCATCGAACTCTACCCGAAGGCAAAGCTCGATGTCACCGGGATCCCGGCGCTTATTGCCGAGTATAAGACTGCGTTACGCTTTGCCCAGGGAGAGAAGCCGGTGCTGTTCTATCAGGATAAAGGAAAGAAGCATAAGGATTGCGAGCCGATGATGGAGAAGGCGAAGGAATTGCTGGGGAAGCTTGGGGAACTGGCTGAGAGCAGAAAATAAAAGCATATGGTAAAAATAGGGCGTGTGAAAAAATGAGAAATCATTTTTTACACGCTCTTTTAGACTAAAAACACAATAAAAATCTGATTATCCGCTAAAACACAGTATCTATCAGCATTTTCAAGGAAACAAACACATCAATTTACTACTTATTTACTACTAACGAATGAGCCTTGATACGCAAGTTTTCCTAGATATGCAAAGATATGGTACAACACATCAGTATTGAAACAAGAAAAAATTGAATAACTTATAGACTATGGAACGCCTAACATGACGTTCCTTTTCTATTTCCAGCCGTTCTTATTGGACGGCTATTTTATTACCCAAAATGAAAGGAGCATTAGATTTATGAAAAAGATGTTAAAACGATTGTGTACTGGCTTCTTAGCTCTTGCAACTGTCGTTACTACTTTACCGACGACACCCGTTCATGCAGAAAGCAAGCAATACTGGACGGAGTCAAAAGAGCGTGTCGGTATCGTTGAAAAAGTAATGAATGACGGTTCGATTGGTTCTACTTTTAACGAGGGACATTTGACCGTCGAGGGCGAGGACGCTTACTGTATCGACATTAACACAGATTTTAGGAATGGCTACAAGACCAGAATTGACGCAAGCACCCGTATGAGTGCCGACCAGATAAGCGACGTTGCCTTATCTATCGAATATGTGAAACAGTACACAGACAGCCACAGCGGAATAAGCAACAATCACGCCTACCTTTTAAGACAGCTTGTTGTCTGGCAGAGATTGAGCGTACATCTTGGCTGGCAATGCGACAACGTGAGAGCTTCTTATGATGAAATTCCAAAGGCAACGCAGGACGAAGTTTTCTCTGGTGCAAGAGCCTTTGTCAAAGAAAATAAAGGACGTTATGAATGTGGCGGTTATATCTACTCTGGCGAGGGGCAGGAATTGGGGCAATTCTGGGCGAAGTTAAATATCGGAAATGCGAAACTTAAAAAGGCTACCAGTAATACCAGCATTACAGACGGTAACGGGAATTACTCTATCGCTGGTGCAACATACGGTGTCTTTTCTGATAAGAACTGCACGAAACAGCTTGCCACTCTTACGACTGATGAAAACGGAAATACAGATGTTGTAGAGGTAAAAGCAGGCACAGTCTATATCAAGGAATTATCCGCACCAGCAGGATATAAAGTAGATAAAACTATATATTCCTTAAAGGTTGAAGCTGGAAAAACAGCGACTTTGAAAGTATCTGATACACCAAAAGTAACGGACACGTTGATTGAGCTTTTCAAGATTGATATGGAAACACAGAAAGACAATCCGCAGGGGAACGCTTCTCTAGCAGGTGCGGAATTTACATGGAAGTATTATGCAGGCTTCTATAATAAAGACAATCTCCCTGCCGAAGCTACTCGTACATGGGTTACAAAGACAATCGCTGAAACAGACAGCGACGGGTCAACCCACTACATCACAAAATTTGCGGACGCATACAAAGTATCTGGCGATAGCTTCTATATGCAGGACGGTAAAGCGGTTCTTCCACTTGGAACGCTAACCGTTGAAGAAACAAAAGCTCCAAACGGATACTTGTTAGACGGTGCATATATGCAGGCTGGCGATAAGTCCGAACAGATAAAAGACTTATACCTTACACAGATTACCGAGGACGGCGACCTTGCCGTATTATCTGGAAGTAACCAGTTTTCCGTATCAGATAAGGTTATCCGTGGCGGTGTGAAAATTCAGAAACGAGATTTAGAAACGGGCGATACCAAACCACAAGGAAGTGCAACTTTAAAAGATACTGCCTTTGACATCATTTCCTTAAATGATAATGCAGTATTGGTTGAGGGCAAGCTCTATAAGAAAAATGAAGTGGTAAAGACAATTCGTACCGATATTGAGGGTATCGCTTCTACTTCTGCTGACCTTTTACCTTATGGAAACTTCCGTATCGTTGAGAGCGAAGCACCAGACGGATATTTGACAGACGGTGCAAAACCGATTGATTTTACAATCACAGAAAATGGAAAAATCGTGGACTTAACCGACGAAGCCCATTCTATCTATAATCAGATTAAGCGTGGAGATATTGAGGGTGTAAAAATCGGTGCAGGCACACACAAGCGTCTTGCTGATGTTCCTTTTAGGATCACAAGCAAGACAACGGGCGAAAATCATATAGTTGTAACTGATGATAACGGGCAGTTTTCCACTTCTTCTGAATGGGCTTCGCATAAGCACAATACCAACGCAGGCAAGACCAGCGAGGACGGTGTGTGGTTTGGAACTTCTGAACCAGACGACAGCAAGGGTGCATTACCTTATGATACCTACATCATTGAAGAAATGCGTTGCGACAGTAACAAAGGCTTTGAACTTATCCCACCTTTTGAAATCGTGGTATCAAGAAATAACCTTGTGATTGATTTAGGAACGTTGACTGATGAATACGAAAAAGAAATCTCTATCCATACCACAGCGACCAGCAAGGACGGCGAAAAAACTATCCTTGCAGGAAAAGAGGTAACAATCGTTGATACTGTCAAATTAAACGGGCTTACAAAAGGCACAAAGTATCAGTTGAAAGGTTGGCAGATGTTAAAGGAAGAAAACGCCGAGCTTATCATTGACGGGAAACGTGTAGAAAACGATTATACCTTTGTCGCTGATGATGAAGAAATGAAAGTGGAAATTTCCTATATATTCAATGCGTCTGCTTTAGGTGGCAAGAACCTTGTTACCTTTGAAGAATTGTATGATTTCAGCAATCCAGACGAACCCGTGAAAGTTGCGGAGCATAAAGACATTGAGGACGACGGGCAGACCGTACTTATCACAGAGCGTATCATCAAAATTCATACGACTGCTACCGATAAGGACGGCAACAAAGAGCTTGAAGCTGGAAAAGAGGTAACAATCATTGATACCGTAACCTTAGAGGGCTTAGAAGTCGGTACACAGTACAAACTGGTGGGCTGGCAGATGTTGAAAAAAGAAAATGCCGAGCTTCTTATCAATGGGAAACGTGTGGAAAGTGATTACACTTTTACTGCTGACAGCGAAACTATGAAAGTGGAAGTTGCCTTTACCCTTGACGCTACTTCCCTTGACGGCAAACAGCTTGTAACTTTTGAAGAATTGTACGATTTAAGCAATCCAGACGATCCGAAGAAAGTTACCGAGCATAAGGATATTGAGGATAAGGGACAGACGATTACCTTTAAGGAAAAGCCAAAAGAACCAGAGAAACCCGAAACACCACCGACACCAGAAAAGCCAAACAGACCGAGCGACAGTCCCAAAACGGGCGATAACACAAACCTTTACGGACTGCTTGCACTTCTTTTGACCTCTGGTGCTGGACTGGCAGGTATCTTCTTCTACAAACGCCGTAAAATGAAAAAATCATAAGGCGGTAACGGTATGAGAAAAGAAAAATCACGCTCTCCGCCGAAGTTGTCAAACGGCAGACTTCCGCTTATTCTGGCTTGTCTGCCAACAACCTGCAAGAACACGGATAGTCAAGGGTGCGTAAGCATTGATTTTACCCTTTACTATCTGTGGGATTGCTGGTACTTCCCAAACCGCCAGAATAAGAAATCACAATCAATTTATCAAAAATAGAAAGAAACGAGGTAAAACAATATGGAAATGAAATATGTCGTGCCAGATATGGTACAGTCTTTTGGAACTCTTGAATTTGCAGGCGAAAGTGAGCCAGTCTTTGAAAGAGATAAAAATAACCGCAGGGTCTTAGCAAGACGAAGCTATAACCTTTATTCTGACGTACAGAAAGGCGAAAATGTTGTGGTAGAAATTCCCGTGCAGGCTGGCGAAAAAAAGTTCAAGTATGAACAGAAAGTAAAACTTGTCAATCCGAAGTTATACGGCAGAGGTTATGCAATCGGGGATATGGGACATACCGATTATGTGTTAGTTGCTGATGATATTGTAGCAGTTGAAGAAAAGTAAAGGAGTGAAGAATTTATGAGATTATCAAACGGGTTTGTTATTGACAAAGAGAAAACATTTGGAGAATTAAAATTTACAGCGGTGCGTGATGTGTTCTTACAGAATGAGGACGGGACACCGAGTACCCAGCTTAAAAAGCGTATCTATGATTTGAAGTGCAGTTTGCATGGTGGAATTATCCCCGTGTCTGTACCGCCAGAAGTACCGTTAAGAGAATTTCCGTACAATGCAGTTGTGGAGCTTGTCAATCCAGTAGCCGATACGGTATCAAGAAAGACCTATACGGGTGCAGATGTGGACTGGTATGTAAAGGCAGAGGATATTGTATTGAAGAATAAAGGCAATCAAAACGTAGGCAGTCCACAGAACCATACACCGCAGGGACAGCCGAAAAAATAGGCTTGCTGAATAGATTTTCGTTGTAGCGGATATATAAAACTGTTATAATATGGGTATGAAAAATTTAATTATAAGGAGTGCTGTTTATGATAAGAGCTATTATATTTGCTGTATTCGTTGTCCCTATTATATCTCTCGTATTAGATAAGACACAAAAAGCAACTAAAAAAGAAAAATTCACAAATACTGTTTTTGTATCACACGCCTATCAAACAGTATGTCATATTTGTTCATTGATAATGGTAGGAATTGCAATAGCTTTAGGATTGTTCATGGGATTTGATAATACGGTGGGACACTCTGTTGTTTTTGCTATTTTTGTTCTATTGATTGAATTTTGTGCGTGGGCATTAAAAAGACATAAGGTAGTAATTGACGGAAATAATTTGCGTATTACTCCTGCTGTTGGAAGAACAAGAGAAATTTCATTTAATGATATTTCCCGTTGCACAGAAAAAGAGCAAATAGGATTGAAAATATTTGTAGGAAACAAAAAAATTTGTACAGTTTCTTGCGACTGTGTTGGATATAAAGAATTTCTTGAAATGTTAAAAGAGAAAAATTTACTCTAATACGTTTCGCCCAAATAAACAGTTATATTATTTTAGCAGTTAGTCTTAGGATTGACTGCTTTTTTCATACCCAGAAAGTAGTGATTGATTTATGCAAAAGATTTTTAACAAAGGACACCGTATCAGAGCCAGCGACAAGCACCTTGTCTACCACTTTTCCATAGGAACGCTTCTGTTTGTATTCGTGGCGGTTCTCCTGCTACTGAATATCAAACAGCTCATGCGTACTGATTGGGAACATTTCAGCTTGTTAGAGAACGGCTTGACGCTTTCCCCTTACAACTTCATAACTATACTGATAGCGACTGGTGTTTGTGCATTGGTCGTTTTTCTGTATTACCACTTCTGTTACGATAGTTTCAAGAAGCTCCTGCACCGTCAAAAGCTGGCAAGAATGGTACTGGAAAATAAGTGGTATGAAGCCGATACCGTACAAGACAGCGGTTTTTTTACTGACCTGCAAAGCAGATCAAGGGAAAAAATCGTCTGGTTTCCAAAGATTTATTATCAAATGGAAAAGGGACTGCTTCATATCCGCTGTGAAATTACGCTGGGAAAATATCAAGACCAGCTTTTACGGTTAGAGGATAAATTGGAAAGTGGCTTATATTGTGAGCTGACCGACAAGACCCTGCATGACGGCTATATTGAATATACCCTGCTTTATGATATGATAGCGAACCGCATTACCATTGATGAAGTACGGGCAGAAAACGGCTGTCTGAAACTGATGAAAAATCTTGTCTGGGAATATGACGCACTCCCTCACGCTCTGATTGCTGGTGGAACGGGTGGCGGTAAAACTTATTTTCTGCTGACGCTTATTGAAGCCTTACTGCATACCAACGCTGTCCTTTACATCTTAGACCCGAAGAACGCTGACCTTGCAGACTTAGGGACAGTTATGGGAAATGTGTATCACACCAAAGAAGAAATGATTGATTGTGTCAATGCCTTTTATGAGGGAATGGTACAGCGAAGTGAGGAAATGAAGCAACACCCGAACTATAAGACGGGCGAAAACTACGCCTATCTGGGACTGCCACCCTGCTTTCTTATCTTTGATGAATATGTGGCATTTTTTGAAATGCTGGGGACAAAGGAAAGCGTGGGCTTGCTTAGCCAGTTAAAGAAAATCGTTATGTTAGGACGACAAGCAGGTTATTTCCTTATCGTTGCCTGCCAGCGTCCAGACGCAAAGTATTTCTCTGACGGTATCAGAGATAACTTCAATTTCCGTGTGGGACTTGGGCGTATCAGCGAATTAGGTTACGGTATGCTGTTCGGTTCAGATGTGAAAAAGCAGTTTTTCCAGAAGCGTATCAAGGGGCGTGGCTATTGTGATATGGGAACAAGCGTGATAAGCGAATTTTACACGCCTTTAGTCCCCAAAGGACATGATTTTTTACAAACAATCGGCAGGCTTGCACAAGAAAGACAAGTCATGCCAGAACAACAAGGAAAGGAAGATGTGATTGAATAAGGACACATTAAATGTTTATCACGCACCCACAGAGAAAAACTACCTCTGTTTGTGCTTGAATACAGATATTTTTACAACGGATTGCAGGAAATATATGTTAGATTGTTTTTTAGATTATTCTGTCAATCCAAATCTGCGATTTCATTCAAGGATAGATAAAATCATTGATGATGTTATTCGTGAAAAAATCAACATTCCTCATAAGTTTAGAATGAGGTTGGAAAGTAGACATTGCGTTGAAAGCAGGATAATCTATTTTCGATTTCGAGTTTTAGATAAGGCTTGTCTGCAATGTAATGTATTTCTTAAAGGGCTGTCTGAAGAAATGAAAGAAGCACTTTCAGATGAAAGAATAGATTTTGCGGTTATCTATGAGGGCATACAAGGTTCACAGCAGGACACAGACACGGACGACAAGGACGGGTTTTGCGGTTCTCAACCGCAAGTTCCGTTCTTGGCGGACGGGGCTTGTCCCGTCCGCTGATAAAACCCCTCGGTATCTAACAGAGGGGTACGTTTGCAAATAGACAATAGACAAAAAACATAGGAAACATAAGGCTTCTGGCATGGTTTCCTAGCAAAAATCGGCTGTGAAGTCGCCTAAAAAAACTTCACACTTTACAGATTGGGGGTATGGTTCTGAATGAAGAACAATGGATAAAAGAATTACGGGAGAAACGGATTGCTTACGGTATCTCACAAGGCAGGCTGGCGGTGGCTTCTGGTATCACAAGAGAATATCTCAATAAGATAGAAAGCGGAAAAATGAAGCCGTCAAAGGAGCTTTTGGAAACTCTGCATAAAGAACTGGCAAGGTTCAATCCAGAAGCACCGCTTACCATGCTGTTTGATTATGTGAAAATTCGTTTTCCCACGCTGGATATACAGCATATCATCAAAGACATATTAAAACTGAATATCAACTATATGCTCCATGAAGATTATGGACATTACAGTTATACGGAGCATTACTCTTTAGGGGACATCTTTATCTATACGTCGGCTGACGAAGAAAAAGGTGTCCTTTTAGAGTTAAAGGGGCGTGGTTGCAGGCAGTTTGAAAGTTACCTGCTGGCACAGCAAAGAAGCTGGTATGACTTTCTCATGGACGCACTCGTAGACGGTGGCGTGATGAAGCGTATCGACCTTGCTATCAACGACCATACGGGCATTTTGGATATTCCAGAGCTTGCGGAAAAATGCAGAAAACGGGAATATATCGGAAAGTCCAGAAGTTATAAGTTTTACCAGTCGGGCGAGCTTATCAAGCATAGAGAGGACGACAGAGAATATATGGGACGCACCCTTTATCTTGGTTCGCTGAAATCAGATGTGTATTTTTGTATCTATGAAAAGGACTATGAGCAGTACGTCAAGTTAGGGACACCGCTTGAAGAAGCCGACATTATCAACCGTTTTGAGATACGGCTTAGAAATGAACGTGCCTATTATGCAGTACGAGATTTGCTGACCTATTATGACGCAGAGCAGACCGCCTTTTCTATCATCAACCAGTATGTACGGTTTGTTGATGAAGAACCCGACAAGCGAAAAAATGAATGGAAACTCAATGACCGCTGGGCTTGGTTTATTGGCGATAACAGACAGAGCTTGAAGCTGACGACAAAGCCAGAGCCTTACACCTTAGACCGCACATTGCGTTGGGTACAAAGGCAGGTAGCACCAACCTTGAAAATGCTGAAAAAGATTGATAAAGGAAACGGTACAGACTACATGGAAACAATCGAACAGCAGGCAAAGCTCACAGAAAAGCATAAAATGATAATCAAACAGCAGACGACCCCTGCAAAAGATTTGGTGGAAAGTTAGGAGTGATAAAAAATGTGGGTATTATTAAAAGATTTCCTGCTGGTATCTATGGGAATGGGTATCGGCGTAGTCTTGATGTGTATTTTGAATGTCGGCAAAGAAGCTGACTATGAAATGAAACAATTAGAAGAAAGTGAGGACAATTAAATGAATTTCGGACAAAATTTGTATCAATGGTTTTTATCAAACGCACAGAGCTTAGTGCTTATGGCGATTGTGGTTATCGGTATCTACTTAGGGTTCAAGCGTGAGTTTTCAAAACTTATCGGCTTCTTGGTAGTTGCCTTGATTGCTGTCGGTTTGGTATTCAACGCTGGCGGTGTGAAAGATGTATTGTTAGAGCTGTTCAATAAGATTATCGGTGCATAAAATTTTATTGTGGTGCTGATATGCGAATGTTATAATGTGGATATGAAACACAGTATCTAGGAGTGATGGAATGAAATATATAATGCTTCACGGTTTGGGACAATCTTCTGAAAGTTGGAGTGATACCGTAAAAGTATTCAATGATGATTTTGAAGTTTTATGCCCTAATTTATCAGATTGGCTTTTTGGAAAAATACCATGTTATGATACATTGTATCGGACATTGGAAACATACTGTGAACAGTTTGAAGAACCGCTAAATATTTGTGGACTTTCTTTAGGTGGTATTCTTGCTATGCAGTATGCGATAGAACACCCAGAAAAAATGAACTCATTAGTGTTAATAGGCACACAATATGAAATGCCAAAGTATCTGTTAAAAATGCAAAATCTGATATTCCGTATTATGCCTTGTTCAGCATTTGAAAAAATGGGTTTTCAGAAAACAGATTTTATCAATCTATGCAAATCTATGACAGAACTTAATTTTAAACATGAACTGAAAAAAATATCATGTTCGGTACTTGTTGTCTGTGGCGATAAGGATAAGATAAATAAAAAAGCTTCTTTAGAATTGCAACAACAGATAGAAAACGCAGAAATAGCTATTATTGAAAATGCAGGACATGAAGTAAATACAGATAACCCAACACTACTAGGGCAAAAGTTAAATGTATTTTTCAAACAATATGTCTGATAAACAATTTCATATCCATACACACAAAGCAGTTAGTCTTAGGATTGACTGCTTTTTTCATACCTAAATTTCAGATTGGAGTGATGAAATGAACGATATTTTTAAGGATATGCAGGCAAAAGTCGGCTGTGAATACATTTCCGACCTGCCCTCTTACAAGCGTAAGGTGTGGCATGAAATGAAACGGCTGAACCCTGCCGACTATGAAGAAAGACAGTTAGAAGATTTTTCTAAATATGTGTTTGGTATCTCATACCAGAACTTAAAAGATGTGATGAACCAACAGAAAGGACGTGAGGAACAATGCAGGAAACAAGGGTACTGGTGGAAACGAGAGGAACAACTGACGAAGAAACAATATCATACTGGTTCGACCTGCCGATAGATGTTGCCGAGTTTGAAGAAAAGTTAGGTATCGGTGCAGAAAGTGGGGATTACTGTATTATCGAAAAGGTGTTGCCTTATGCTGATGAAGTTCACGAACATACAAGCGTGTATCAGCTCAACGAATTAGATTTTATGTACCGCCAGCTTTCAAGTGATATGCAGGAAGAATATGTATCACTTCTGACCGTATATGACAATTTAGAAGCACTTTATATTTGCAGGAACGTGATTACGGTTTATCCTGACTGCAAAAGCATGATAGATGTTGCAAGGCAAAAGCTGATGAACGACCCGACATTTAAGCATTTATCCGAGGACTGTCAAGAATATTACTTTGACTTTGAAGCCTATGCTTCTCACTTGCAGGAACACGGGAAATTTTTAGTAACAGAACACGGTATCTTTGAACTGCCAGAGTAGGAAATGAGGTGGTGGTTATGATTGATGATATGGCGGTTTACATTGCTAATCTTGGCAAATACAATGAGGGATATTTAGTCGGTGCTTGGTTCACGTTTCCCATTGATGAGGAAGATGTAAAAGAAAAAATCGGCTTGAATGAACAGTATGAGGAATACGCAATCCATGATACCGACAACTTCCCCATTGCGATTGGCGAGTATGTTTCCATTGAAGAACTCAATGAGATGTATGAAATGATAGAGGAACTTCCCGACTATATCGTAGAGTGTCTGGACGAATTTATCAGCCACTACGGGACGCTGGAAGAAGTCGTGGAACACAAGGACGATATTTATTATTATCCCGACTGTGAAACCATGACAGACGTTGCCTACTACTACATAGACGAATTGCAGGCACTTGGCGACATTCCACCCAGCTTACAGAACTACATTGACTATGAAGCCTACGGGCGAGATTTGGATATGGGCGGTTGCTTTATTGAAACAAGCCGAGGTATGTGCGAGATACCATATTAACGCTGGAAGATCAGCGACAAGCATTGTTGCTACTGACAGCGTATTTCTCTTTTAAGGGACAGTCTGAAAATGGCTGTCCTTTTCTATTTTGAAAGGAGCTGAAAGAACTTGAAAAAGATTAAAAGCTACACGGGTATCTGGAACGTGGAAAAAGTCTTATATGCAATCAATGACTTTAACTTACCCTTTCCCGTTACTTTTACACAGATTACATGGTTTGTGATTACGGAATTTATCATCATTCTGTTTGGGGATATTCCCCCACTTTCCATGATTGAGGGAGCATTTCTCAAATACTTTGGTATTCCCGTTGCTCTCACTTGGTTCATGTCGCAGAAAACCTTTGACGGAAAGAAGCCGTACAGCTTTTTGAAATCACAGATAACCTATGCCCTGCGACCAAAAATCACTTATGCAGGAAAAGCCGTAAAACTGCATAAGCAGATATTAAATGAAACAATCACGGCAGTAAGGAGTGTGAACTATGTTCCCGATAAAATATATTGACAATAACCTTGTCTGGAACAAGGACAATGAAGTGTTTGCCTATTATGAGCTGGTACCATACAACTATTCTTTTCTATCCGCAGAGCAGAAATTTATCGTGCATGACAGTTTCCGACAGCTAATCGCACAGTCCCGTGAGGGTAAAATTCATGCGTTGCAGATTGCCACAGAAAGCTCCATACGAAGTATGCAGGAGCAGTCAAAGAAACTGGTAACGGGAAAATTAAAGGAAGTTGCCTACCAGAAAATAGACGAACAGACCGAAGCGTTAGTATCTATGATTGGGAACAATCAAGTGGACTACCGCTTTTTTCTTGGCTTTAAGCTCATGGTTACGGAAGAACAGCTCAATCTGAAGAACATCAAAAAATCGGCGTGGCTGACATTCAAAGAGTTTCTCCATGAAGTAAACCATACGCTGATGAATGATTTTGTTTCCATGCCGAATGATGAAATCAACCGTTACATGAAAATGGAAAAGTTACTGGAAAATAAAATCTCCCGTCGCTTTAAGGTGCGTCGCTTGGAAATCAATGATTTTGGGTATCTCATGGAACATCTTTACGGCAGGGACGGTATCGCTTATGAAGATTATGCGTACCAGCTACCAAAAAAAAAATTGAACAAAGAAACGCTGATAAAATACTACGACCTTATCCGTCCGACAAGGTGTGTGATTGAAGAAAGCCAGCGGTATTTACGCTTGGAACATGAGGACAAGGAAAGTTATGTGTCCTATTTTACCGTCAATGCGATTGTCGGCGAGCTTGATTTTCCGTCAAGTGAAATCTTCTATTTCCAGCAACAGCAATTCACATTCCCCGTTGATACTTCTATGAATGTAGAAATCGTGGAGAACCGAAAAGCATTAACAACCGTACGCAACAAGAAAAAGGAATTGAAAGACCTTGACAATCACGCTTATCAAGCAGGAGGTGAAACCAGCTCAAATGTGGTGGACGCTTTAGACAGCGTGGACGAGCTGGAAACGGACTTAGACCAGACAAAAGAAAGTATGTATAAGTTAAGCTACGTTATACGGGTGTCTGCACCCGATCTTGACGAGCTGAAACGCCGTTGTGATGAAGTCAAAGACTTTTACGACGACCTCAATGTAAAGCTGGTACGTCCTGCTGGGGATATGCTGGGGCTTCATTCTGAATTTTTACCTGCCAGCAAGCGATATATCAATGACTATGTGCAGTATGTAAAATCAGACTTCTTGGCAGGGCTTGGCTTTGGAGCGACCCAGCAGTTAGGGGAAACTACGGGTATCTATATGGGCTATTCCGTTGATACGGGAAGAAATGTGTACCTGCAACCGTCTTTAGCTTCGCAGGGCGTAAAAGGTACAGTTACCAACGCTTTAGCGTCTGCTTTTGTCGGTTCGCTTGGCGGTGGAAAGTCGTTCTGCAACAATCTTCTGGTGTATTATTCGGTGTTGTTTGGCGGTCAAGCAGTCATTTTAGACCCCAAAGCCGAGCGTGGCAACTGGAGAGAAACACTTCCAGAAATCGCCCATGAAATCAATATCGTAAATCTTACCAGCGATAAAGACAATGCAGGACTTCTTGACCCATTCGTGATTATGAAGAATGTAAAAGACGCTGAAAGTCTGGCAATCGACATCTTGACATTCCTTACGGGTATTTCCTCTAGGGACGGCGAAAAATTCCCCGTGTTACGAAAAGCGGTTCGTTCCGTTACCCAGAGCGACAGTCGGGGCTTGCTCCATGTAATAGACGAGCTACGCCGTGAAGATACGCCCATATCAAGAAATATCGCAGACCATATCGACAGCTTCACGGACTACGACTTTGCACATCTGCTGTTTTCAGACGGTACGGTGGAAAATGCAATCAGCCTTGATAACCAGCTCAATATCATTCAAGTAGCCGACCTTGTACTGCCAGATAAGGACACGACCTTTGAAGAATACACGACTATTGAATTATTGTCGGTATCTATGCTGATTGTGATTAGTACCTTTGCCCTTGATTTTATCCATTCGGACAGAAGTATTTTTAAGATTGTCGATTTGGACGAAGCGTGGGCGTTCTTAAATGTGGCACAAGGAGAAACGCTCTCTAACAAGCTGGTTCGTGCTGGACGAGCTATGCAGGCAGGTGTTTATTTCGTTACACAATCTTCTGGGGACGTGGCAAAGGAAAGTCTGAAAAACAATATCGGCTTAAAATTCGCTTTCCGTTCTACTGACATCAACGAGATAAAACAGACCTTAGAATTTTTCGGTATCGACAAGGACGATGAAAACAACCAGAAACGGCTTCGTGATTTGGAGAACGGACAATGCTTATTGCAGGACTTATACGGGCGTGTCGGTGTGGTACAGATACACCCAGTTTTTGAAGAACTGCTACACGCCTTTGATACCAGACCGCCCGTACAGAGAAATGAGGTGGAGTGATGAAAGAAAGGATAAAAGGTGCGTTCACAAAAAGGAAGATACTTCACTTTCTCAAAATGGCTCTGTTCGTGGTGGCACTCTCCCTTATCCTGCTTTCACTTTTGGGGACGGTGGCTCATGCGACGGGGCTTGTGGACGATACCATAAACGCAGAAAATCTTTACTCAAAATATCCCCTTTCCAACTACCAGCTTGATTTTTATGTGGATAATAGCTGGTCATGGTTGCCGTGGAACTGGCTGGACGGCATTGGAAAATCGGTACAGTACGGGCTTTACTGCATTACCAACTTTGTCTGGACGATAAGCCTTTATTTAAGCAATGCCACGGGCTATGTGGTGCAGGAAGCCTATAAACTTGATTTTATTAACGATATGGCAGACAGTATCGGAAAGAGCATACAGACCCTTGCAGGTGTAACCGAGAACGGCTTTTCTTCTACGGGCTTCTATGTTGGTTTCCTGCTTCTCATTATCTTAGTGGTGGGAATGTATGTTGCTTATACGGGACTTATCAAACGGGAAACCAGCAAGGCACTTCACGCTGTTATCAACTTTGTGGTGGTGTTCGTGCTGTCCGCTTCGTTTATTGCCTACGCTCCCGACTACATCAAGAAGATAAATGAATTTTCATCAGACATCAGTACCGCTTCTTTGGACTTGGGAACAAAAATCATGCTCCCCAACTCCGACAGCGAGGGCAAGGACAGCGTGGACTTGATACGGGACAGCCTATTTTCTATTCAAGTGGAACAGCCGTGGCTACTTCTGCAATTCGGTAACAGCAACACAGAAGAAATCGGGGCAGACCGTGTCGAAGCTCTTGTATCGGCAAGTCCAGAGGACGAGGACGGGAAAACCAGAGAGGAAGTCGTGAAAACAGAAATCGAAGATAACGACAACAACAATCTGACGATACCGCAGGTCGTGAACCGTTTAGGCATGGTGTTCTTCCTACTGTTCTTCAATTTAGGGATAACGATATTTGTATTCTTGCTTACGGGCATGATGTTATTTAGCCAGATACTTTTTATTATCTTTGCAATGTTTTTACCTATCAGCTTTTTACTTTCCATGATACCGAGCTATGAAAGCATGGCGAAGCAGGCAATCGTAAGGGTGTTTAATACCATAATGACACGGGCAGGAATAACGCTCATTGTAACGGTGGCGTTCAGCATTTCCAGTATGTTTTATAACATCTCCACGGACTATCCGTTCTTTATGGTAGCGTTCTTGCAGATAGTATGTTTCGCTGGTATTTATATGAAGCTGGGCGATTTAATGAGTATGTTCTCTTTGAACGCTGGCGACAGTCAAAACATGGGACGCAGGATATTCCGCAGACCATATCTGTTTATGCGACATAGAGCTAGGCGTATGGAAAGACGGCTTGCTGGTGCGGTTACTGCTGGCGGTGTTGCTGGTGCGGTGGCAGGTAGCACGATTTCAAACAGAAAACCGACAAGGAACACAGCCACAAAAGACAGTCGGGGCAATACATCTACTTCCAGTATGGGACAGCGTGCAGGCTCAAAGGTGGGTGCTGTCTTAGATACGAAAAATAAAGTGAAAGACAAGGCAAATGCTGTCAAAGAGAATATCAAGGATATGCCGACACAGACCGCTTATGCGGTGTATTCCGCAAAGGAAAAGGCAAAGTCCAGCGTGTCCGACTTTAAGCGTGGCATGGTGCAGGAACAGCAGTCCAGACAGACGGGACGTTTGGAAAAGCAGGAAAAGCATAGACAGAGTATCGCTGACAAGCGTATGGAGCTTCAAAAGGCACAAGAAGCAAGGCAGGCACAGCGAAAGGCTGACGGATCAGCGACAACGGGAGCTACCCGTCCCCATGAGCGACCAGCCACAGCTTCAAAGCCGAGTGCGGAAAAAATGCAGGAAGTCAAACGTCCTGCCACAGCGACCACTTCAAAAGCAAGTGAGCCAGTCAAGACAAATGTTATCAAAGAGCGTCCGTTATCTTCTGGTGCTTCTGATAAGAAAGCGACCCAGTCGGCACAGCCAGTACATAGGCAGAATGTAGAAAAAGTGGTATCGCAGGAAACACGCCAGAATTACACAAAAGACCGCAGGACAAAGGTTCAGCAGACGCAAACCGTCCAAAAGAACCAGCAGACAACAGAGAAAACTCGTAACCTTGTGATGAAGAAAGGACAGAAGAAAAAATGAAACTGAAACATATCGCTATCATTGGCACTCTGTTTCCTATCCTCTTTTCTCTGGTGCTTTTCTTTGGTGTCTTGATTAGTGCGGACAGCGACGACGAGAACAGCAATTTTTCTTCTGGCATTACGGGTATGAACTTATCCGCAGAAGTCTTGAAACATCAGCCTATGGTAGAAAAGTACGCCAGAGAATACGGTATTTCCGAGTATGTCAATGTGCTATTGGCTATCATTCAAGTAGAAAGTGGCGGTACGGCAGAAGATGTTATGCAGAGTTCGGAAAGTCTTGGTTTACCGCCTAATTCCTTAGATACGGAAAGCTCAATCAAGCAGGGGTGTAAGTATTTTGCGTCCCTGCTTTCTTCCTGCAAAAATCAAGGTATCGACGATTTGAATGTAGCGATACAGTCTTATAACTATGGCGGTGGCTATGTGGGATATGTGGCAGGAAAAGGAAAGAAACACACCTTTAATCTTGCAGAGAGCTTCGCCCGTGAAAAATCGGGTGGAAAGAAAGTAACCTACACCAACCCGATAGCCGTTGCGAAGAACGGGGGCTGGCGGTATCAGTATGGCAATCAATTTTACGTCGAATTAGTCAATCAGTATTTAACTGTTCCGCAGGTATCGGGAGAACTGGCACAAAAAGTAATGAATGAAGCATTGAAGTATCAAGGCTGGAAGTATGTATATGGCGGTAGCAATCCTAACACTTCCTTTGACTGTTCGGGGCTGACGCAATGGTGCTATGGAAAAGCTGGTGTTTCCTTACCGAGAACAGCACAAGCACAGTATGACGCCACCCAACATCTTCCACTCTCGCAGGCAAAGGCTGGGGACTTGGTATTTTTCCATTCTACCTATAACGCTGGAAGTTATGTAACACATGTCGGTATTCTTGTTTCGCCGACGCAGATGTACCACGCAGGAAATCCGATAGGATATGCAGACCTAAATAATAGTTACTGGCAACAGCACTTAATCGGTGCAGGACGAGTAAAACAATAGAAAGTGAGGATAACATTATGTTTAAGAAGAATAAGAAACAGACAGAAAATGTCAAAGAAAAAAAGGTGCGTACTGTCAAGGTAGGCACACATAAGAAAACCGTGATTGCGTTGTGGGTGGTGCTTATCGCAAGCGTGAGCTTTGGGGTGTATAAGAATTTTACGGCTATCGACCAGCACACGACCCATGAAAAAGAAATCATTGAACTTCGTTTGCAGGACACCAACGGGATAGAAAATTTCGTGAAGAACTTTGCGAAGTCTTATTACACATGGAGTAACAGCAAAGAAGCGATTGAAGCAAGGACGCAGGCAATCAGCGGTTATCTGACAAAGGAATTGCAAGACTTGAATGTTGATACAATCAGAACGGATATACCGACCAGCTCCACAGTTACAGATGTGATTGTGTGGCATATCGAGCAATCGGGAACGGACACTTTTTCTGCTACCTACGAAGTAGATCAGCAGATAAAAGAGGGAGAACAGACAAGCAATGTGAAAGCGACTTATACTGTAAAAGTCCATGTAGACGCTGACGGGGATATGGTAATCATTCAGAACCCTACTCTTGCACCAGCAATCGAAAAATCAGACTATGAGCCTAAGACACCAGAAGCAGACGCAAGCGTGGACGCTGATACGGTAAATGACGCTACCGCATTTCTGGAAACATTCTTTAAGCTCTATCCAACAGCCACAGAAAAAGAGCTTGCTTACTATGTATCTGGAAATGTGATTGAGCCTATCGGCAGGGACTACCTTTATTCTGAACTGGTAAACCCTATCTTTACAAAGGACGGGGATAATGTGAAAGTTAAAGTAGCTGTAAAATTCCTTGATAATCAGACAAAGGCGACACAAGTATCACAGTATGAGCTTGTGCTACATAAGGATAGCAACTGGAAGATTGTAGGATAAAAGAAAAAGGCTTGCAGTTCTGTATTGATTTGCAAGCCTAAATATATTATTTATACTTCTGGAAAATCCCGACTAATAAAGTATCTATCGCTTCAGCTAATTCAAATCTAACTTTATCTGAGGCAGAAAAAGCGTTTCCTAATTGCAAAGTTGTATAACCGTGAATTATTCCAGTAAGCATATTTAATATTTCAAGTGTTTTGTCTTTGTTAAGACTGCACGATTGGATAAGAGTAGTTAATAATGAAAGATAGTTGTTAAAAATGGTTGCTGTTTCCTCTGTTCCGTGCCACACAGCCCATTGAATTGTTTCATAAACTCCGGGGTGTTCAATCATATAGTTTAGGTATTCGATAGAAACTAACTTAATTGCTTCTTTCCCTATTTTTCCAACGGCAATTTTCATCATTCTTTCATTCATGTCACGCATACCATTATGAGCAACTTCTAAAAGAAGATTATCTAAACTTTCTATGTGATTATATAAAGATGGTGTACGAATGTTTAATTTTTGAGCAACAGCTTTTAACGAAACGTTATTTAATCCTTTTTCATCTGCTAAGTCTGATGTTGCTTTTATTACTGCTTCTTTAGTGGTTTTCATAGTTATGCACCTCATTCAAAATATCATACAAACACAATTCTAGCTAATTGAATTAGTGTAGTCAATAACACAATTAGAAAATTATGATTATTTATTGACTTTCTTAAAATTTTGTGTATAATAGGAATTGAAGTTAAATTAGATGCTAAAAATTTGTAATTAAGAAGGAGGGATTCGTCATGTTGGTATTCCAAATGCGTAATGTAGATAAAACATCTACTGTTTTGAAACAGACTAAAAACAGTGATTACGCAGATAAATAAATACGTTAGATTAATTCCTACCAGTGACTAATCTTATGACTTTTTAAACAGATAACTAAAATTACAAACAAATCGTTTAACTTCTGTATTTATTTACAGATGTAATCACTTCAGGAGTGATTACATGAACAAAAATATAAAATATTCTCAAAACTTTTTAACGAGTGAAAAAGTACTCAACCAAATAATAAAACAATTGAATTTAAAAGAAACCGATACCGTTTACGAAATTGGAACAGGTAAAGGGCATTTAACGACGAAACTGGCTAAAATAAGTAAACAGGTAACGTCTATTGAATTAGACAGTCATCTATTCAACTTATCGTCAGAAAAATTAAAACTGAACATTCGTGTCACTTTAATTCACCAAGATATTCTACAGTTTCAATTCCCTAACAAACAGAGGTATAAAATTGTTGGGAGTATTCCTTACCATTTAAGCACACAAATTATTAAAAAAGTGGTTTTTGAAAGCCATGCGTCTGACATCTATCTGATTGTTGAAGAAGGATTCTACAAGCGTACCTTGGATATTCACCGAACACTAGGGTTGCTCTTGCACACTCAAGTCTCGATTCAGCAATTGCTTAAGCTGCCAGCGGAATGCTTTCATCCTAAACCAAAAGTAAACAGTGTCTTAATAAAACTTACCCGCCATACCACAGATGTTCCAGATAAATATTGGAAGCTATATACGTACTTTGTTTCAAAATGGGTCAATCGAGAATATCGTCAACTGTTTACTAAAAATCAGTTTCATCAAGCAATGAAACACGCCAAAGTAAACAATTTAAGTACCGTTACTTATGAGCAAGTATTGTCTATTTTTAATAGTTATCTATTATTTAACGGGAGGAAATAATTCTATGAGTCGCTTTTTTAAATTTGGAAAGTTACACGTTACTAAAGGGAATGGAGATAAATTATTAGATATACTACTGACAGCTTCCAAGAAGCTAAAGAGGTCCCTAGCGCCTACGGGGAATTTGTATCGATAAGGGGTACAAATTCCCACTAAGCGCTCGGGACCCCTTGTAGGAAAATGTCCTAAGTGTGGCAACAATATTGTATTAAAAAAATCGTTTTATGGTTGTTCAAATTATCCTGAATGTAAGTTTACTTTAGCTGAACATTTTAGAAAGAAAAAACTAACCAAAACGAATGTAAAAGAATTACTGGAGGGAAAAGAAACCCTGGTAAAAGGAATCAAAAACAAAGAGAAAAAGCCCTACAATGCCGTTGTAAAAATTGGGGAAAAGGGATATATTGATTTTATCTCTTTTTCAAAATAAACATAAAAGCCCTTTAAAGAGGGCTTTTATATATTAATCACAAATCACTTATCACAAATCACAAGTGATTAATCACTTGTTTATTAAGATATTAAAAGCTATAATTTAAATAAAGCGTGAATTTTATGACACAAAAAGAGGGGGGAGAAACTTGGAACTAGCATTTAGAGAAAGCTTAAAAAAGATGAGAGGTACCAAATCAAAAGAAAAATTCTCCCAAGAATTAGAAATGAGTAGATCAAATTATTCACGAATAGAATCAGGAAAATCAGATCCAACCATAAAAACACTAGAACAAATTGCAAAGTTAACTAACTCAACGCTAGTAGTGGATTTAATCCCAAATGAGCCAACAGAACCAGAACCAGAAACAGAACAAGTAACATTGGAGTTAGAAATGGAAGAAGAAAAAAGCAATGATTTCGTGTGAATAATGCACGAAATCATTGCTTATTTTTTTAAAAAGCGATATACTAGATATAACGAAACAACGAACTGAATAAAGAATACAAAAAAAGAGCCACGACCAGTTAAAGCCTGAGAAACTTTAACTGCGAGCCTTAATTGATTACCACCAATCAATTAAAGAAGTCGAGACCCAAAATTTGGTAAAGTATTTAATTACTTTATTAATCAGATACTTAAATATCTGTAAACCCATTATATCGGGTTTTTGAGGGGTGTTAGAGTCCGATAGAAACAGCCATCCTAAGG
>NZ_QWGO01000037.1:0-405 GCF_003435535.1 Desulfotomaculum sp. OF05-3
GAATATAATGAGATTATGTTTCTCAGGGAGATCACGCATACTGTCAACGCATTTAACGATATGGCAGATGTGATAAGGCTCTATTCAAAGAAACCGGAAGCAGCAGAACAAAGGCTTGCCAATCTTTTATCCGAAGTTATGTATGAGGATTCTGAATCGGTATAGTAAGACAACCGGAGTTGTGATATACTTACACGCAAGAAGCATTTCAGCAGTTCCGATTGTCTGATATCGAAAGGAGACATACGATTATGGCAAAAGGATCTGTTAGAAAAAAAGGAAAAAAATGGTACTATCGTTTCTATGTAGAAGATGCAAGCGGTAAAATGGTTCAGAAAGAATACGCCGGAACCGAAAGTAAAAGTGAGACGGAAAAGCTTCTCCGCAAGGCACTGGAAGACTACG